>NC_019753.1:2400000-2700000 GCF_000317495.1 Crinalium epipsammum PCC 9333 | reverse complement strand
ATTATCAATGATCAATCACCAACTTTCATAGTAGTTTTATTTCGACCAACCTACTTACTATGCAAATAGAACAACTACCATAGCCGTTAGTGCATGAGATTTATTGCTTCGGATCACTTTTTTGATCGCAGATGTGAGCCGATAAACTTAGCCGTATGTTCATGCTGTGCTTGTTGCAAAATCTGTCCTCCAGTTGACTGAAATGAGTAAATTTTACTGCGATTTTGGAACAAAATAAAACTGGCTACGATGAGTAGAAAATAACCAAATCCTCGCTGTAGTTGCTTAGGTTGAATAAACTGAGATAAATAAGCACCCCCAAAAGTTCCTAAACTAGCTGCTAGTGTAAATGTTGCCATGAGATTCCAGTCCAGGGGAACGCTACCCAAATAACCCAAAAATCCAGCTACAGAATTAAGAGTAATAATTAATAATGATGTACCGATCGCTTCTTTAATTGGCGTATTTCCTAACAAGACGAGTGCAGGTACAATCGCAAATCCTCCTCCAACTCCAACTAATCCAGTTAATACACCTACGCCTAACCCTTCACTAATCATCCACAGCCAACAATATTTGCAAATTGGTTGAGGATAAAGGTTCAAATCAAGCTCACTATTAGCAGGTTGAGCCGTTGGTTTAAAACTTTTATAAATCATAAATCCTGCCGCCACCAGCATCATTAAGGCAAACAAAATCATCTGGATTGTGCCAGTAATAAAAGGCAGATTGGCAATTTTTGCTCCGACAAAAGCGCCTAACATTGTGGCAGCACCAAACATAAAAGCGGTTTTTAGGTTAACATTTCCTTTCTTCCAGTAGGGGATAACACCGAGGAGACTCACAAATCCCACGATAAATAAAGTCATGGCGATCGCAGGTTTTGGTGAAACCCCCATGATGTAAACCAGAATTGGTACTGCTAAAACTGATCCACCACCGCCAATTAACCCTAAGCTAATCCCAATACAAGCAGCGAGGATATGACCAACAATCCAAATAATCATGTCTTTATTCGCCCTGTTTGCTTAATTCAGGAACTTTAGGAATTTTGTTATCTTGCCCCTCAACCAAATTGCCACAATGTTCGTTAGCTGGAACTGCTTCCATAATCTTTTTCGGATCGGGGAGATTCAAGTTAGCCATAAATTCAATAAAATTAGTGCGATCACGCCCCACAAATCGCGGATTCCACTGCTTTTCTTCTTTAATTGTGGATACTGTATGACCTCGATAATCGTGGGCTGGATATACCAGGGTTTCATCGGGTAAAGTAAATAACCGTTGCGTTACCGAGTCGAATAAAGTTCCTGCATAACCACCCTGAAAATCGGTACGTCCACAACCTCGGATAAGTAGTGCATCTCCTGTAAATATTCGGTCATTATTGACGTAATAAGTTATATGGCTATCTGTATGACCAGGAGTAGCGATCGCTTCAATTGTAATGCTACCTAATTGCAGAGTTTCTCCGTCTTTAATGTAACGATCTGCACAACTGTTATCAGCTTTGTCTGGAACAACCCCTAAACATCCAGTCGCTTCTCGGAGTTTGGCTGTACCTGTAATATGGTCAGCATGAATATGGGTTTCTAAGCAGTAGCGTAAAGATAAACCTAATTCTTCGAGTAGTTTGCGATCGCGTTCAACTTTTTCTAGCACCGGATCGATTAAAATTGCTTCTTTGAGCGTTAAATCTGCAAGTAAATATGTATATGTACTTGATTCTTTATCAAACAATTGACGGAATAGCATTTTAGTTTGCCCTCAATAAAAACAGTGAATCTGGGAATATTTTAGTGATTTTTTTCTACAGGTAAATTTGCCGCACTCCAAGCGATCCACGAACCAGGAACATTAACCACCTTCTCGAAGCCATGTTTTTGTAGTAAACTGGCAGCAATGGAAGCGCGATAACCACTGCCACAGTAAGTTGCAATAGTTTGATTTTTGTCTAACTGATCTAAATGTTCTTCTAAATGCGGCACGTAAATGTGTTTAGCACCAGGCACATTACCATTTTTAAACTCATCATCTCCACGTACATCTAGCACCGTCACATCAGGATGATCTTTCTGCTGGTTTAACTCCTGCACAGTCCATTCACCGAGATGTTTTAAAGGCAACCCTGCATTCTGCCAACTTGTCATGCCATCGTGAAGATAACCAGCAATATTGTCATAGCCAATTCGGAATAATTGCTGAGAAGCTAAACTAATACCCCGTTCACTTTCTAGCACCAGTAAAATTTTCTTTTCTGGGTTAATCATCCAACCTATCCAGTTAGGAAATTCTGGACGCAAAGCGATGTTAATTGCGCCTGGTATATGTCCGCCACCAAAAGCAAGAATTGAACGGGTATCAATTACTACTGTGTTTTCATCTTGCATCAACTGGTGAAAATCTTGAGGCGACAATGGCGGTAAAATTGGTACATCACCTAATACTTTTGCACCTTTGGCATTTACTTTCTTTAAACGTGAGTAGTGTGTGGGTGGTTCTGGCATTTCACCTAATACCCATTCGACAAATTCGGCTTCGGTACGCTGTTTAAATACTGGGCTAAAAATTCGTTCATTACCAATGGTACTTTGTCGCCGATCGCCGATTGATTTACCACAGGATGAACCCGCACCGTGAGAAGGATAAATTTCTAGGCGATCGCCTAACGGGACGAGTTTATCAAACAATGAATGATAGATTTGTGCTGCTAGTTTCTTCTCCGTTCCACCACCTATTAAATCTGGTCTTCCTACATCCAAGTTAAACAAAAAGTCACCAGTAAATATAGCAAATGGTTCCTTGCCCTGTTTTGCGTCAAAAATTAGCAGCGAGGTGTGTTCTGGCGTATGTCCAGGGGTATGTAGTGCGCGAAGGGTAACGTTACCAATTTCTAATTCATCGCCCTCATTTAGCTGCTCTAAATCAAATTGATAGTCATCACTTTTTCCACCATAGATCAGTGCATTTGTTCTCGCTTTTAGTTCGTGTGAACCTGATACAAAATCCGCATGAATATGAGTCTCGATAATGTGGGTAATTCTTACACCTATTTCTCTGGCTCTTTGGATATAAATATCTACATCGCGGCGGGGGTCAAGCACTGCTACTACCCCTGCTTTATCGTCACCAATCAGATAGGATAAGTGGGCTAATCCTTCAACATTTATTTGCTCTAAAACTAATGCCATGATGCTTTCTCCATATAACAGTAATCTATCTCAAGAAAGTCAGGTTATAATAAGAACTTTTTATGCACGAACCTGACTTTATTAAGTAGTTGAAAAAACTTAAACTGTTCTTGAGTTTTTAGAAACGTAACTCTCCAAGAATTGCTTCATCTGTGGCTGAGAATCACAGTCAAAGCCAGCTTCATTTGCTTTCTCAAAGACTTGCTCTGCTGTCATACCTTCTCGCGTTGCTACGCTCATAAATGCCATTGCACCTGCACGCATTGAACTCGCACAATGAATCAGCGCGGGTTTTGGTAGTTGATCGATTTGCCCTAAAACTTGATCGGTCAACTCGTCTGTCATCCCGTCTGGCTTGACTGGAATGTTGACATATTGCAATCCTGCGGATTCTGCGTGTTGCTGCTCATCGTGCATGAATCCTTCCTCATCAGGCGATCGCAAATTCAGTACAGACTTGTATCCCTCTGTAGCAGCTTGTTGCAACTGCTCTGGTTTTACCTGTCCGGCTACAGATAGCTCGGAGTTAATCTTTTTAACGTTTTCCATTGTGATCTTGCTTATTTAACTTATCTACCATATTACTATTTGGTAATATGTTATCTACTATATAGAGTAGGATGTAATTTTTAGGTTTGTATGCTAAAGCCGTCTCCTCAAGCCCTGGCTCCGGTTGCCGAGTTTTTCAAAGTGTTATCTGAAGTGAGTCGGCTGCAAGTTTTGTGTTGTCTGAAATTAGGAGCTAAAAATGTCACAGAAATTATCGCAGCAACGGGATTGGGACAAGCGAACGTTTCCAAGCATCTCAAGGTGCTAACCCAAGCTGGGATGGTGACTCGTCAGCCACAAGGAATCAGTGTTTTTTATGAAATTGCCGATCCGATTATCTTTGATTTATGTGAACTGGTGTGCGATCGCTTGGCAATTCAACTAGAGGAACAAGCTCAACATCTAGAGGAACTTAAAAACCTGCGCGAGCGAACTTGACATTAGTGTTAATGTCAATGTTTAAAGTAACGTTGAGCGGACTACGTTTACTAAGAAACTCAAAAACCAGAGAAAAAAATGCTTAAAGTAGATTTATGCAAAGTTAAGTAGCTGGGTATAAATCAACCAAACATTCAGGGAAGTCATGGATCATTGATAATTGTTAATTGATAATTGTTAATTGTTAATGTATGAGTTCAACAACAGGAAATAGAGATCAGCAGCACCCTCAATATCAGCGCGATCGCGAAATCGTTAACAAACTTTTGGAAGGTGAGCCAGATGATTATAACTTGGCAGAACTTGCACGACTGAAAATCCGCTATTGTGATTTTCCTGGCGCGAGAGATATTCAGCAAGACTTTGAAACTGTTCTGCAAAAGTGGCAATTAACAGAAGCAGAACTGTTTGAAAAAACTCGTCAGCTACATAGCGTTACTCAAGTGTATAAAGTCCGTAACAATCAACAAGAACAAGAAGATTGGACTTAACTTATTGAGAGTCAGCACCAAAGTAACTAACAGAATTACTTTTCTGTGCGCGTTGCTGAAACTCTACTACATTTTGTCTAATCGTCATGTCATAGCTGCTAAAAAAATCTTGTCCAACCACTCCTATTTCTAGGTCTGGCTGTCCTATCCATACAGGGAGATTTTTTAATACGCCCCCGCCTACTTGAAGAGATTTAACCATTCCTACCGATAAATTTGTTACCCCATTACCTGTTTTGGCGCGAGAACTACCAACAACTGCTACTGCTAGTTTCTGCGCCATTGCTTTGGTTATGACTGTATAACTGGCTCCGGTATCTAACAACATGGCAAACTTATGTTTACCATTAAAGGTAGCTTCGATTACAGGAACTCCTGATTCTCTACGTGCGATCGGTATAGTGAAAAAACTTGAATTTGATTTCGTATTCGTAGTTGGTAGGTTAATGCTTGCAGTTGCAACAACTTTTGGCTTAGGAGGAGTCGCGGCTTGTTTCTGAGCATCAGCTAATTTTTGCTGATACTGAGCAATCATTTTCGAGGCACGGTCATGGTTACGGCTGCCAACAGGTACAGATTTTAACAACTTAATTGCCTCCCGCCATTGAGCCGCGACTAATAGCCAATCATCGGCGCATGAAGCAGACTCAGAGATAGTTAAAGCAGCAGTTGCTTTATCAAGTGCCGGAAAGTATGTATCAGCGCCTGTTAATGCTGATGACTTGACTAATGTTGCAGTTTTAGATCCGACAATAGCAGAATTAGCAGCAGTTGCTGGTGCAGGAGTCGGTGATTGGCTGGCAGTGCTGGCATCATCTTCAGTGCTACAGCCCGCAGTAACCAACCCTAAGCTGCCTGAGAGAAAAATTGCTATGCCACCACGCCAAGCAGATTTCCACATAGATGCTTTCCCCAAATCCCAATGTTAGTTACCAATATTTACTTAATTTTATGCTTGATTAAAACGAAACTTAGTTGCTTAAAACACAAGTGACCAATTATCAATTATCAATTATCAATTATCAATTATCAATTAACGACATTTTTTACCACAAAGACGAGAAAAATGCTCTGTTTTTTACTTTACATTAAGGAACAGATTTAACCTCCGTCTCGGCTATAACAGGTTTTAACTCTTGCGCGGTTTCTGATGCCTTTGTGTTGGTAACGCTATTTTTTGCTGCTGCTTTCTTGAGGCTATCACTGACTGGTTCTAATACTTGAGCCATTTCTACCTGCTGTTGTAGTTGCTGTGTCGAAGATACTAAATTACCCAGCCCATTGACTAAATTTTTCAAATTACTACGGAAAGCAGGGTCTCCGGTGAGGTCGTCAAGGTCAGAAGTGATTTTTTGGGTGTTTTCAAATGTTGCTCTAGCAGAGTCTAGAGTTTGCTGTAATACTAAGCGATTTTTAGGGTCATTGAGGTTGCTAGAAAGGTCGCGCAAGTTAGCTGAGGCTTGGGCTGCATTGGCGGAAGCGGCGGCGGCGTTATCAGATAAGGTTTCTAGGTTCCGCAGTAGTTTTTCTGAGTTAATTTTTTGAAATGTTGAGTTAACTTGCAACAGTGTTGGTCTTAATCCGCCTACGCTACCACGTAGCTGTTCACTAGCTTGGCTCAAGTTGTTTAATGTACTAACTAAAGTAGAGCGGTTTTCTACTACTAAGCTATTGACTGATTGACCAAGTTGATTAAATTGAGCCGCAGTTCGGCTCAATTCATTAGCTGTATTACCAAATTGATCGGCTGTGCCACCGAATCTATTGGTAAGAAGACCAACTTGATAGGATGTCTGATTAGCTGCATTACTGACGGAGTTAGCTGCGCCTGAGAAGGTTTTTATCTCTTGTTTTAGTGAACCAGATAAGCTAGAGAAGTCGCGGCTGAGTTTAGCTACCTCACCTGCTGCAACTGCTGTGTTTCTAATTGCCGCGTTGAGGTTGTTGACAAACGCTGGTTCAGTATAAATTGTTGCTAGGCGGGTGGTGGTGCGAATCAGTTCATCGGTACTAACACCAAGTTGACCTTGTGGCAAACGAGTTTGATCGCAAACAATTATTTGCTGAGTTTTACATTGGGGAGTAAGAGGTTTGGCAATTTCTATACCTGGTGGTATAGGTTTCAATGGGACAATATCAATATAGGTTTCACCGATAAGTCCAGATTGACTTGCTTCAACTACAACATCGCGGGGAATTAATAGGTCAGCAGGTGCAATTTCCATTTTCAATTCAACACCGTTAGCCCCAGGATTAATTGCGGCAACTTTTCCAACATTTACGCCACGATAACGAACTGTTGCGCCCGTCTGTATGCCAGCAACGTCGCCAAAAACCGCAAAGGCTGTAAATGTACGGTTGCCTGGACTAAAACCCCGCAACCATAAAACTAAACCACCAAATAAAGACAGTCCTAGTAGGATTAATAAACCAACAGAACCTTCTCGCACTGTTCGCGATCGCATACTTTTATCCTCTCTTGGCTTTTAGCTGAAAGCAGCGTTGCCGTCCGCTTTGTGAGTGGTTGTGCTTAGTGTTGCTACTCCCAAAATTTTGGTATCAGGAATTAAAACTTAGAAGTATGTGTGATGACTCCTTACCTGCGAAATAGTTTGCTTTATCAATCGAATCATTAACTGCATCTACTTTTAGATACAATTTAGTATAAACACTTAATTAGTTAAATTAATGGATATTGAAGCTGCATAATCTTAAATTAAGTTGAAAGCGCCATTCCCTATCCCCATCAGCCCCAAAGTGCAATTTTAAACCTGAAAGCTTAACCAATTACTTGTATAGGTCCATCGACACTAGCACTAAAAAATTGCCTCACTAAAGGATTCTCTGTGGCATCAATATCACTAATTTTGCCTTGCCACTGCACTTTTCCCTGATAGAGAAATACCACTTTGTCAGTAGTGCGGCGAATAGTGCTATCTTGGTGAGTCACCATCAGGTAGGTGCTACAACCGCCTTCAGCACGCTGTAAATCGCGCACTAAATCTTCAATTACAGTTGATGCGATCGGATCAAGTCCTGCTGTTGGCTCATCATATAGTAAAACTTCTGGGGTGTATCGGGGATTTTGGGGGTTAGACATGATCGCACGGGCAAAACTTACCCGTTTACGCATCCCACCTGATAATTCTGCTGGATAGCGATCGCCTATCTTCCCCAACCCTACCATTGCCAGCTTTTCTTCCGCTAATTGTTTAATTTCACGGCGGGATAAGGTTGAATGCTGAAGCAACAAAAAGCCCACATTTTCTTCTACTGTCAAAGAATCAAATAAAGCTGCTTGCTGAAACACCATCCCAATAAAAATTGGATCTTCCGCATCCTCAATTAATCCTTGTCGTAGCTGTCCTTGAATATAAATTTCGCCAGCATCGGGTGCAAGCAATCCAGCTATTATTCGCAAAATTGTTGATTTGCCTGTCCCAGAAGGTCCAATTATTCCTAGTGAATCACCACGCTCTATAGTTAGATCAACGTTATCCAAAATGACATTATTGCCAAAGGATTTAGAAATTCCCTTAAGTTCAATTAAAGGCTCAGTCATAATCAGTTAGTTAGCTATCAGCTATCAGCTATCAGCTATTAAATAAGATATAACTTAACACTAGAAATTCAAAACTATCTGATCAGTGCTGATAGCTGATGGCTGACGGCTGAAAGCTAGATATTAACGCCCGCCTGGACGGACTCCATTTGCTGTTGCAGCAACATTTTCTTCTGAGGATAGTTCTAATCCGAATACGCGGCTGAAAACTTTTTCTACCTTGTATCCTGAATCAATTGATTCTAAAGGATCTTTCCGCAGGCGATGGCGCAGGCATAAAGCGATGACTCGGCGGATATCGTCTACTGTTACTTCTTGTCTGCCTTCTAGTGCAGTTAAAGCTTTAGCTGCACGGTTGGTAACGATGTCGCCCCGTAAACCATCAACATCCAATTCTGAACAAACTTCTGATATTTTCACCCGCAAATCGTAATCCATCTTCACAGATGACAAAAGTTGTTGCGCGTCTACAATCTGTTTTTGTGCTTCTATTTGCTCAGGCTGGTATTTTTCAACAAAAGCTGGGGGATTTTGGTCAAATTCTGCTCTTTGTTCGACAATTTGTACTCTTAAAGCTGGTTCTCTTACAGTACGAATTTCGGCGTGCATCCCAAAGCGGTCTAGCAATTGGGGACGAAGTTCGCCTTCTTCGGGGTTGCCAGAACCAACAAGCACAAAGCGGGCAGGGTGGCGAATGGATATACCTTCGCGTTCAACTGTGTTCCATCCACTAGCTGCGGAGTCGAGGAGTACGTCTACTAGGTGATCGTCGAGGAGGTTAACTTCGTCTACATACAAAATGCCACGATTAGCTTTAGCTAACAATCCTGGCTCAAAGGCTTTAACACCTTCAGATAATGCTTTTTCGATGTCAATTGTGCCGCAAACTCGGTCTTCTGTAGCACCTAGAGGTAAGTCAACCATTGCTACTTTTTTCTTGGTTGATGGCAATGGCTGCGGATTTTCTAAGAATTGCTGCCTGAGTTCATCACTCATTAAATCGGGGTCGCTGGGATGGCTGCTGAATGGGTCATTGACAACCACATCAATTTCTGGTAATAAATCAGCCAATGCGCGGATGGTTGTAGATTTACCAGTGCCGCGATCGCCCATGATCATGACCCCGCCAATAAAAGGATCAATCACGTTTAGCAGCAGAGCCAGTTTCATTTCTTCCTGACCGACAATGGCAGTAAACGGAAAAACCATACGCCGAGAGGTGGAGGGCGATGAGGCTGTCGAACTCACTTTAATTACCTATGTTAAGAATCTTTGATCACCGCCTCTCATTTTGCCATAGTTAAGTGAGGACTGTTAACGTAGCGGTGCTAAGTAAGCTAAGAGTAGTGGAGTTTAGTAGAAAGTGCGATGCCTGCGGCTGGCTGCGCCTACGCGCTTCAGTCAAAAAGTTTTACTGAATGCTTGAGTCAATTTACTAAAAATTTCTTAATAAAATCTAAATATTATTAAGTTAGGTGACTACAAATAGCCAAAGTCCTAGAAAAACGGCATTTTTGCGATCGCGTGCCTTAAATTTAGTAGAGTTAAGTGATAAATCCAGGTAAAAATACGATTGTGCGTTGGCGTAGCCTACCATAGGTAATCGCACTCGTATTCCTGATAAAAAAGCATTATACAGAAATTATTCTAGTGGGGTGTATATGGAAACACAGACAAAAACCATTCTAGTGATCGAAGATGAGGAATTTATCCTAAGTAACATGGTTGAGTTACTAGAAGCGGAAGGATTTAATGCCATTGGTGCAGATAACGGTCTTACTGGTTTAGAACTTGCCCAAAAACATCAACCAGATTTAATTATTTGTGACATTATGATGCCAAAACTTAATGGCTATGATGTCTTGGCAGAATTACGACGAGAATTTAAAACCTCAACCATTCCACTAATTTTCCTGACTGCCAAAGCTGACAGGCAAGAAATCCGTAAAGGCATGGAACTCGGTGCCGACGATTATCTTACTAAACCCTTTACTAGAGAAGAACTTTTAGCAGCAATCTCATCTCGGCTGATCAAGCAGGCTGCCATTAATCAACATTCTCAGCAAAAACTAGATGCCTTACGCAATAGTATTACGATGTCGCTGCCTCAAGAATTACATAATCCTCTTCATGGGATTATTGCTTTGTCAGAATTACTAATTAATGAACATGATTCTTTAGACAAAGACGGAGTTTTAGAAATTGGCAATCATATTCAGAAAAATGCTCAACGTTTATATAAACTGAATCAAAACTTTTTAACCTTTGCTCAACTAGAAATTATTGCCACAGATGTAGAAAGCATCGAAGAACTACGAAGCCACCAAATTACAAATCCTGACACAGTTATTAAAGAAGCTGCTATCAAGCAAGCTAAAGAAGTTGGTAGAGAAGCAGATTTGCATTTAAAATTACAACCGCAAAAAATCAAAATATCGGAAGTTAAACTCAGAAAAATTGTTGAAGAAGTGATTGATAATGCTTTTAAATTTTCTCCTTCTGGAACACCTGTGACTGTTACTAATCATGTTGACAACAGTAAATTTATTTTGGAAATTATCGACCAAGGGAAGGGCATGAATGTAGAGCAAGTTAGTAACTTGGGAGCTTATATGCAATTTGAGCGTAAACTCTCTGATTCAAAAGGTTCAGGTCTAGGTTTGAGCATAGCTAAACGTTTAGTGGAACTACATAATGGAGAGTTAAAAATTAAAAGTATACCAGGTGAGCAAACAACTGTACGAGTTGTTTTACCGATGTAAAATAATTTAACCGCAGTCGGCTCGGTATCAATTCTGTTAGTCTTATTAAAATATTTTAAACTTATGTAATCAAAATAAATACAGGCGTGTCACAACCTTAAAATTCACAATTTTTTTAAATTTGAAGAGACTTAGCCAACTCAGAATTGGTAGAGAGAAAAACAGGAAATTAGTGCCTGGTCAGAAGCAGACAGCCAGGAAATTGTTACGGGTAAATTAGCCGTATTTTTCCAGGATGAATGTCATCTGTTGTGGGCAAACCTGTGTGGCTATGTGGGGGTAAAACTAATGAGTGCCTTGAAGTCCCAATTATCAATGAACGCCAGAAGCAGATTTATTATGGGGCACTCAATGTATACAATCAAAAGTTTTTGATGAACGCCTTTGAAAAAGCGAATGAATAAGTAAACTATCGCTTTCTCACAAGCTTTGCTCGTCGAGCATCCCCAGTGCCGTATTGCTTTGATTTGGGATGGTGCCAGCTATCATCCTTCTCAGTGGATTATCACATTTTATATAAAAAATCTATATTTGTGATGATTTGTAATTATAGACTGCTTGGTCTATACTCAACTTTAGAGAAAACGAAACTAGATAGATTGCTGGAATTTGTTTAAAAAACAAAAAAGTAATAATATACCAAACCAAAGTTTTTGTAACTCTTTGGGACAGCAACTAGCGGGATTGTTTACCTATTTCCCTTGGTTTTTAATGAAAAAAACAATCATATTATGAGTATTGTCCAAACCCAACTAGAAGCCACTGAAACTGCATTTCATATAGAAGGATACCAAAAAATTGAGTATAGCCTTGTATATGTAGATGGAGCTTTTAATGTTGCCAATTCAGAAATAGCCGAGAGCTACCAAAAGTTAGGACGTTGCCTTGCAATCGTAGATGCAAATGTCAATCGCCTACACGGTCAACAAATCCAATCCTATTTCAAGCATTACAACATTGATCTGACTGTATTTCCTGTCTCCATTCCTGAACTGGAAAAAAATCTCAGCACGATGGAGAAGATTATAGATGCTTTTGCAGAATTTGGATTGCTTCGCAAGGAGCCAGTTTTAGTAGTTGGTGGTGGCTTAATTACAGATGTGGCTGGGTTTGCCTGTTCTACCTACCGTCGTAGCAGTAACTATATTCGCGTTCCTACCACTTTGATCGGCTTAATTGATGCCAGTGTAGCAATCAAAGTGGCAGTCAACCACAAGAAATTAAAAAATCGTTTGGGTGCTTATCACGCTTCCCAAAAAGTTATCCTCGACTTCTCATTTCTGAAAACTTTGCCAACTGCTCAAGTTCGCATCGGTATGGCAGAATTGGTGAAAATTGCCGTTGTCTCGGAGGGGGAAGTTTTTGATTTATTGGAGAAGTACGGCGAACAACTGCTAGATACCCACTTCGGTTATGTTGGTGGAAGTCCAGAAATTCAAGCGATCGCTCACGAGGTTACTTATAAAGCGATTAAACGAATGCTAGAGTTGGAAGTTCCCAACTTGCAGGAATTGGATTTAGACCGAATTATTGCTTATGGTCATACTTGGAGTCCCACGTTGGAACTCGCGCCTCAAGTACCGCTTTTTCACGGTCATGCGGTGAATATTGACATGGCATTATCAGCAACAATTGCTGAGAAACGTGGTTATATTACGGCTCAAGATCGCGATCGCATCCTGCAACTGATGAGTCGCTTAGGTTTATCCCTCGACCATCCTCTCCTGGAAATTGACTTGCTATGGCACGCAACCGAGTCTATTAGCCAGACGCGGGACGGCAAACTCCGCGCCGCCATGCCTCGACCAATTGGCACTTGCTTCTTCGTCAACGATTTAACTCGTGAAGAACTCAAACAAGCACTTGCAGATCACAAGCGTATATGTGCAACTTACCCTCGTGGCGGTGATGGTATTGACGCTTATGTAGGCACTGAAGAAGCGGAAGAAGCTGAACTAGCAGGAAACGCTGTATGACGGAGACGCTAGTAAAAGGAGATATGGCAAGACCCGTAACTCCTCTGGGTATCCTCTCAGAACAGCTTGAGAAAATTGTCAAGATGGCGGCAGACGCTAATATTCCTGTTGAACTTTCCGAGGCTCTTAAACAGGCATATCAAATAGCAACAGGCTTAGATCCTTACATCGAAGAAGTTAGCACCCAAGAGTCAAAAGCATTAGCAGGTTTAGCTAAAAAGACTAGCGAAGAACCTTGGAGTAAGCGTTTTTCGGATAGTGATACCGTGCGTCAGTTAGAGCAAGAAATGCTCTCTGGACACATTGAAGGACAAACCCTGAAAATGTTTGTCTACATGACGGGTGCAAAACGGGTTTTAGAAATTGGGATGTTTACGGGGTACTCGGCACTGGCAATGGCAGAAGCGTTACCAGAAGATGGACGAGTAGTTGCCTGTGAAGTGGATGAGTATGTCACTAACTTTGCTAAAGCCTGCTTTAAAGAGTCACCCCACGGAAGTAAAATCTCTGTGGAAGTTGCCCCAGCCTTGGAGACACTTCGCAAGTTAGCAGATGCGGGAGAGTCCTTCGATTTGGTGTTTATTGATGCCGATAAAAAGGAGTATGTAGACTACTTCAAGATACTGCTAGACAAGGGGTTGCTGGCTCCAAAAGGGTTTATCTGCGTGGATAATACCTTGCTTCAGGGACAACCTTATTTACCACCAGAGCAACGCACTCCGAATGGGGAGGCGATCGCGCAATTCAACAAAGTAGTTGCTGATGATCCGCGTGTTGAACAGGTGTTGCTACCTTTGCGTGATGGGTTAACTATCATCAGACGGGTTTAAAAATAATGGGATTGGGGAAAATAAAGAAGGGGAAAGGGAAAAAACTTACCTACTCCCTACTCCCTAATCCCTATTACTCCCTTCCCAAGCTCAAGATTACCGATCGTATTCTTCTTCTTCCTTCGCGTCCTTCGCGCCTTGGCGGTTTCAAAATAAGTATTTTTTAGGCGAGAAGGGAGTAAGAGCGTGAGTAAGTCCTCTTTAATTTTCAATACAAACTTTTTAGAGCTAATGGCGCAAGTGCAACCGATCAAGGCGCGTATTTTTGCAGTCTTCCAAAACTTAGGCACTCTGGCATTACTGGCAATTGCATTTCCGATTAACTGCATCGTCGTCTTAGCATCGCTGCTATGGAATTTTTGCAGCCGTCCCTTTAGCAAGCAAGGGGTTTCAACCCTGAATCCCAAAAATATCTTGATTGGTGGCGGTAAAATGACAAAAACTCTTCAGCTTGCGCGATTATTTCACGCTGCTGGGCATCGAGTCATTTTATTTGATAGCGAAAAATTCAGGTTCAGTGGTTATCGCTTTTCCAACGCTGTCGATCGCTTTTACACAGTTCCTGACCCGCAAACAGACTTAGAAGGCTACACTCAGGCATTACGTGCGATCGCTAAACAAGAAAACATCGACATTTTTATCCCAGTAGGCATTTTCGCTGGAGGCTATTTTGACTCCCAGCGCCAGCCAGTGTTATCAGGCTGTTGTGAGCTTTTCCACTTCGATGCTGATACGATGAAAATGCTGGATAACAAGTTCACCTTTGGCGAAATTGCGCGATCGTTCGGTTTATCAGTCCCGAAAACATTTTTAATTACAGACCCAGAACAAGTTCTTCAATTCGACTTTGCTAACGAGAAAAATAAATACATTCTCAAAAGTATTGTTTATGACTCTGTTTACCGCTTAGATATGACTAAGCTACCAATGGAGTCTCAAGAAAAAATGGCTGCTCATGTTAATAGTCTGCCAATTAGGAAAGATAACCCTTGGATATTACAAGAGTTTATTTCTGGAAAAGAATACTGCACTCACAGCACAGTGAGAAATGGTGAATTAACAGTACACTGCTGTTGTGAATCATCGGCTTTTCAAGTAAATTACGAAAACGTAGATCACCCAGAAATTATGCAGTGGGTAAGTCGTTTTGTTAAAGAACTAAAACTTAGCGGACAAATTTCTTTTGATTTCATGCAGGCGGAAGATGGGACGCTTTATGCGATCGAGTGCAACCCTCGTACTCACTCTGCAATTACAATGTATTACAACCACCCAGATTTAGCAGATGCCTATCTGAGTGCAGAAAGGCGAAATTATGCCTTACCTCTACAACCGCTTCCTGATAGTAAGCCTACTTATTGGCTTTATCACGAAGTTTGGAGACTGAATGAAATTAGATCGTTAAAGCAGTTACAAACTTGGTTTAAAAATATTTGGCGAGGAAAGGATGCCATCTTTGAAGTTAACGATCCTCTACCATTTTTAATGGTACATCACTGCTACATTCCCCTACTGTTACTCGACAGTTTGCGAAAATTAAAAGGTTGGGTGAGGATTGATTTTAATATCGGGAAACTTGTGCAGTTAGAGGGTGACTGAGTTTGCATACCATATTTCGTGCATACAGGATAAGTTTCATTCAAGAAAACAAATGGTAAGAGTTTTTACCAATATAAACACAATAATTTATTTTTCATCTTTGATTCAGCAAACTTTTTAGAGATCATGACTCAAGCGCAACCAATAAAAGCAAGTATTTTTGCAGTATTCCAAAACTTAGGCACTTTGGCGTTACTGGCGATCGCTTTTCCTTTCAACTGCATCGTCGTCTTACCATTGCTCCTATGGAATTTTCTCACCCGACCGTTTAGCAAGCAAGCGGTTTTAAACGATCATCCTAAAAATATTATGATCGTTGGTAGTAGGATGACCAAAACCCTTCAACTAGCGCGATCGTTTCACGCTGCTGGGCATCGGGCAATAATAGTTGATACCGATAAATACGGGTTAAATGGTAATCAATTTTCCAACGCGGTGGCTGCTTCTTATACTGTCCCCGATCCGCAGAAAGATTTAGCAGGTTATATTCAAGCTCTACGGGCGATCGCTAAACAAGAAAATATCGATCTTTTTATCCCGGTAGCCATTTTCTCCGTCATCTACTTTGACTCTAACGACAAACCAGTGTTATCAGGCTGTTCTGAGAGTTTCCACTTCGATGCTGATATAACTAGGATGTTAGATGACAAGTTTGCCTTTGCGGAAACAGCGCGAAGTTTCTCTTTATCAGTTCCTAAATCATTCAAAATTACTGCCCCCGAACAAGTCCTCAATTTCGACTTTACCAACGAAAAGCGCAAATACATCCTCAAAAGCATTCCCTACGATCAAGTGCGCCGCTTGAATCTCACCAAACTCCCTTGCGATACCCCAGCAGAAACCGAGGCATTTGTCAAGAGTCTGCCAATCAGCGAGGAGAAGCCCTGGATCATGCAGGAATTCATCCCCGGAAAAGAATATTGCACTCATAGTACTGTGCGAGATGGCGAGTCAAGAATGTACTGCTGCTGTGAGTCATCCGCCTTTCAAGTCAACTACGAAAATGTTGATCATCCTGAAATTAAACAATGGGCGAGTCATTTTGCCGAAAAATTGGGACGTACTGGACAGTTATCCTTTGACTTTATCGAGTCTGCTGACGGAAGTGTTTATGCGATCGAATGCAACCCTCGCACTCACTCCGCCATCACTATGTTTTACAACCATCCAGGGGTAGCGGATGCCTATCTTGGTAAAGAACCTCTAGCTGAAACTTTGGAACCTCTTCCTGATAGTAAGCCAACCTATTGGCTGTATCACGAACTTTGGCGGCTGAATGAAATTAGATCGTTAAAGCAATTGCAAACTTGGGTTAAAAATATTTTGCGAGGAAAAGAAGCAATTTTTGAATTCAACGATCCACTACCATTTTTGATGGTTCACCACTGGCAAATTCCGTTACTTATTCTCGACAATTTACGCAGACTTAAAGGTTGGATTAGGATAGATTTTAACATTGGTGAGCTTATAGAATAACCCTACCTGAAATCCGTTGTTCTATCGCGTCATCTCAGGTCATGCCAACGCTTCATTGATCGCGATCGTCCATAACTCATTTAAAGGAATGCCTGCTGCGTTCGCTGTATAGGCAATCACACTTTTGTTGTCAAAAATACAATACAACCCAGCTTCTATCAACCAAGGTTCTCCCTTTGGGTCGATGCGGAAATCAAATAAACTATAATGGCGACAGCCCAAAGCCAAATGAGACTTTTTAGCCATTTGCTGAACCTTTTCGGTGATCGGGTCATTAGGATCTACAATCCAAGGCGCGACATACTTTTTAGCGGTTGAACGCAAATTGCTGGAGCCTGGGTCTTTTTTGAATTTGTCACTATAGCTGCGGATAGGTCTATCGTCAGGGTCTATCTGATACTCTTCAAGGGGTAAACCGATTAGCTCCCCATTTTTGACAATGACACCGCATCGGACTTCTCGACCCAGTTCAATAAATGCTTCTACGATCACCTCATCTCCATATTCAAATGCTTTGTTCAGGGCAGCGTCATAGTCACTAGCCAATGTGACTAAGTACACTCCTAAAGAGTTGTCGGCACTAGCGGGTTTGATCACTACTGGAGGCGGAATTGTCGGAACTTCTCCTTTGCGGAGTAGTTCTCCAAAAGGCACTTTCACCCCTGCTGCTGCGACAATTGCTTTTGTTATGGCTTTGTGGTTCGCCATTGCCATGACATCCGGGGTATTGCCTATGTAAGGAATTTTCAGCAGGTCAAATAGTGCGCGGTAGTGAGTCATGCCAGGGATGCACACCATTTGCGGCAACATCAGGTCAATGTCTTGCGCTGTTATAAACTGTAGAGCATCTAACATAGACATCGGTTTGGCGGCAGCAATATCTTCTTGACTGAGGGAATCAGGAAATCGCCACTGCTGATCCGGTGTAATGTATGCAATCAGAAATTCATAAAGCGATGGATTCGCCGTAGCTAACAAACAGCTTTGGGCGTAATCGCGTGACAAATTACAGTAAAAATCATTGTGTGCAGACCCAACTAAATGAAGGATACGAAGTATCGGCATGATTCATCTTCCTAAGTACTGTTATATCTTAGGTTAGGTTAAGCGCGACCATGATCAATTACCAGATCTGCTTGCGCCGCGCATCTGCGTTATAGGAAAAAAAAATCCTTAGTTATTTCAAGCCCCCAAGTTCAGTTGGGGGAGGAATTGATAATTGTCAATTGTTCACGATTATTTCTCCGTCAGCGTCCAAACTCCATCCCAATCATCAGGTGGGGGTTCTTGAAGAAAATGCTGACAACGCTTGAGATATAAAGTTGCTGCTTTATCGCTTTTATCAAAATCTTCCAAAATCGTGCCAAATTCACCCATAGCGCGGGTAAATTTGCGTTTGAGATAATATTCGCGTCCTTTATGATAAAGCTCGATAATTTCTTCCTTATCTGGTGAAATTGGTTCGGAACGCAAACCAACCAATTCATAAATCCTGACGGGTTGATCTTTACCCTTAACTTTAATAAAGTCTAGTTCCCTAGCCCAAACGCGATCGCTACAAGGAGTATAAGTACTTTCACTAATTACAATATCGCAACCATATTGCTTACTCGCGCCTTCTAAACGAGAGCCAAGATTTACACCATCACCAATGGCGGTAAACTCCATTCGTTTACTAGAGCCAATATTGCCGCTAATTACAGTATCAGAGTTAATACCAATGCCGATTTTAATAATTGCCTGATTACCTTCTGTACGTTTAGTATTAAAATCTATTAAACGATGACGCATATCAATAGCTGTACAAACAGCCATCCAAGCATGATCTTCTAGGGGTAGAGGTGAACCAAATACAGCCATAATCGCATCGCCAATATATTTATCCAGCGTGCCTTTATGCTTAAATACCGCATCTACCATCGACTCAAAATATTCATTGAGCATCAGCACTACATCTTCAGCAGGCATACTTTCAGTTATGGTGGTGTAACTGCGAATATCTGAGAATAAGACAGAAACTTCTTTGCGATCGCCTCCTAATTTAGCATCACCACTTTGCAATAGCTGTTCCGCTAATTCCTGAGTCATGTAGCGATACATAGTACTCTTCAGGCGTTTCTCATCGCTAATATCATCCATCACTACTAACGCCCCATAAACGTTAGTAGGATCGCTTGCATCTGCAATTGAATTAATAGATAAGTGAACGCTATGTTCTTCAACCCCATCAGAAATTAATGTTTGATCGGGATAATATTGTTGGCGATTCTTCTCCTCTTTTGCTTCTAATGCAGCATTGAAGTATTTAGCAAAATCGCCTTCTTTAATCTTGATTAACTCACAAATTGATTTACCTTCTATGCGATATTCGTCGCTTAAGCCTAAAAGTTTTTTAGCACTTTCATTAGCAGCAATAATATTACCCGCTTTATCTGTTGAAAATACCGCATTTGACAAGCTGCGGAGAATATCGCGCTGCATTTGTTCTTGTTGTTTGACTGTCGCAAACAACTTGGCATTTTGTAAAGCAACTCCAGCTTGAATATTAAATGATTCCATGAAGGCTTCATCACTTTGATTAAAACTCGCCTTCCAACATTCAGGTGCTTGTGGCCAATTAGCAGGATCGTAGGGAGGAAATTCACCTGATTTCTTTTTATTAATTAATTGTGTAACACCAATTAACTCACCATCAGCATTAAAAACTGGCATACACAATAAACTACAAGTGCGATAGCCTGTCTTTTGATCTGTTTGCTTAGAAGTTTCTGAGCCTTGATGCTCGTATAAATCAAAATGAATAATTACCCGCTCACCATTTGCAGCAACTCTACCTGCAAACCCTACACCAATAGGAATTCGCAGTTCTCTTAAAGCCCCAGCAATTGGTATTTTTGTCCACAATTCGTGATTTTCTCGATCTATTAACCAAAGAGTGCTGCGGTCTGCATTCATCAACTCTTTGGCTTCATCCATTACCTTCCTAAGAGTTTCTTCTAAGTCTAAACTGCTTTGACTTAGCGATCGCGTAGCCTTCATTAATGCCGAAGCTGCCCGTTGTTGTTGCGTCGCCATGTAAAATGAGCGGGAGCTTTCTAGTATTAATCTAATTGAAGGAGCAAACTCCGCAAAAACTGTTTCGTCTTCTTTGGTAAACCCGTGAAAATCAATTTTTTCAGCTAATGGTTTTCCCTGTTCAATGGGAGACTTTAATTTATTAAGTAATTGTACAACTGCGACTAAATTCCCCTCATCATTCACTAGGGGTAAGCAAAGCATTGTATACGTACGGTATCCGGTTTCTTGATCTTTTTTCTGGGCAAAGAGCGATCGCGGATCATTGTAAAAATCAAACGGAATATTAACAACTTTCTTTAAGGTTGCTACTTCACCAGCAATACCTTTATCCGCAGGTATCCGCAATTCTAAAGAACGCCCACTGTCGCCCGCAGCCACAATTGACCACAGTTGATTTTTTTCTTCATCTAATAAAAAAATTGTGGTGCGATCGGCTGCTAATAACTCCCCTGTCTTCAAGGTAATAGCATTTAACATATCAGACAGAATTGCATCAAAACCCTGGCTGTCAAGCAGCATTGACAGAGTTTGATTAACAACACTGAGCTTAGTTTCTACATCGCTGACAACTCTTTTAAAACTATCTTGAGTAAGAGGAGCGAGAAATTCTGTGAAACTGCCTTTGCTAGTCGCTAAAGCCCCCCCACGAGCCTTTTTTGGCTCTACACCCTGGTTTTCAACTTCGGAAACCACGTCAATATCAATTGTGGTTCCCTGATGGATTGTATCGGACAGTTTGGAAGATGCGGCTGTCATACTTGTTTCTCGAATGCAGAAGTGGGGGGGGGGTTAGAGAAGTTTTTGGGAACTCTTGAGTATCGTACAAATTTCACTCACTGTTTTATTGTTCCCAACGAGCCGATGGCAAACTACTCTCCAACTTAATTGAAAACTATTTATTCTCATAATGCTCGTAAGCTGCCACAATTCTTTCTATTAGTGGATGACGAACGACATCACTACTAGAAAAGTGGCAGAAAGCAATTCCTTCTACAGATTTAAGAATTTTCTCGGCAACAGATAAA
Organism: Crinalium epipsammum PCC 9333; assembly: GCF_000317495.1. Classification (GTDB taxonomy): domain Bacteria; phylum Cyanobacteriota; class Cyanobacteriia; order Cyanobacteriales; family PCC-9333; genus Crinalium; species Crinalium epipsammum. The sequence continues at coordinate 2,679,023 of NC_019753.1, read as the reverse complement.
CCCGATTCTTGATTATTTGGCAAATCTGTCTGGGTAAGATCACCTGTCACGACCATCCGAGAACGAAAACCCAAACGAGTTAACAGCATTTTCATCTGTGCGGGTGAAGTATTTTGGGCTTCATCCACGATCACAAAGGCGTTGCTAAGGGTACGACCTCGCATATAACCTAGTGGAGCTACTTCAATTACTCCACGTTCCATTAGGCTAGGAATTTTTTCGGGATCGATAAATTCATTTAAAGCATCGTAAAGTGGACGCAGAAACGGATCGACTTTAGCTTGCAAATCTCCTGGTAAAAATCCCAGTTTTTCACCCGCTTCTACTGCTGGTCTGGTGAGAATTATTCTTTCATATTCATCATTCAGCAAAGCTTGCACGGCTAAGACTGCTGCCAAAAATGTCTTTCCGGTTCCTGCTGGTCCAATGCAGAATGTGAGATCGTGAGTGCGTACTGCTTGAATATATTGCCATTGGCGGATGGTTTTTGCCCTGATTTCTTCACCACGACGGGTGCGTGCTAAAATTTGATGCTGCATGGATTGCAAATCATCCAAGCGCCCTGTATCTATGGCGTAAGAAGCTGTGCGAATATCCACTTTCGAGATCCGCTTTCCTTCTTTCCAAAACGGTTGGAGCGATCGCACTATTGCTGTAGTACGTTCAATTTGTTGAGGCGTTCCCGAAATTACTAATTCTTGCCCGCGCAAGGCTAATTTCGCACCTGTATGTTGCGACAGAATTTTTAAGTTTTCTTCCCGCGCACCTGCTAAGGCGATCGCACTTTCAATACTTGGCAGTTCAATTGTTGTTATTTCTACTGTCATGCTGCCATTGGCTCCCTCCGTGCCTTATGCTCCTACTATGGTGACATAATCTCTATCCTTCAACCGTGAGAGGACTCCCACCACACTGTACTCAGTTGGTGGCGAGATGAATCGCGGACAGGATTTTGTGGTAAAGTAATATCAGTCAAATGAACCTCCTTTAGTTGTGAAAACCAAGCAACAAAACTAGGACAAGTAGTGAAGGCAAAATATCCAAATACCGTAGGGCATACGGGATTTCAAGCTTGTGGAGAGGAAGTAGGACTACTTGGTGCTTGCATCAAAAGCATTTCTCAATGAAGCAAGAATCTCCAGTCACAGCACAAGCTTGACGGGAGAGTGTCAACACAGCCAATATATATATGTAAATGCGGGCGCAACTAGCATGACTGGCTGGTAACGCTAGGATAAATTCATCTTATTTGAGTCTAGGGATTGCCTTCGTCGCACCTTACGAGCGATCGCTTCGACAACCATCTCATTAAAAGACTCGCTGCCCTCCCTAAGCTGCCTTGCTTGATGAAGTAGGTCGCCAGGAATGCGGACAGTAACAGCTTCTCGTTCCATAGTTGCAATTTAAGCTATCATACGGTGATATCATAGTATTGTAATAATTTTCTTCTTATTCTAATTGTTTCACCTTTAAAAAAATGCCTAAGTCCTAAATAAATTACCCCACCTGATTTACAAGTGGGGCGTTTATCAATTATCAATTATCAGTCTGCTTGCCCTGTACCTTTAGTTATGAAAAATTAAAACATTTTTCTTTATTTCAAGCGTCGCGTATTGAACTGTGAGGTAATTGATAATTGTTAATTGTTTTAAGGGAATTGAGGGCGCGATTTAATAGCAGGTTTGGGTGCAGATGACGGGCGAGGTGGAGATATTCTCGGAGCAGGTTTACTATCCGAGTCAGTCTCGCTGCTATCGCGCTCTGCTGCACCAGCATTGCTACCATATATATCCAAATGGACAGATTGACCCACCGCTTTACCTGCGGCTTCAATCACTGTCCTAACTGCTTGAATGTTCCGCCCACCACGACCAAATGCACGTCCCTTATCTGCTTCCTCAAAAGCCAGCCGAATCCACACCTTAGACTGTCCATTTAACATTTCACAGTCTAAGCTTAGTGAATTCGGCGCATCTAAAAAGGGCTGTAGCAAAAATCGCACCAATTCAGAGTAGTTTGGCTGATGGTTTGACCGTTGGGAATAAATAACCGATTGCTCAGGCACGGACTTGTTCAAGGACATTGGCTTTTCTAAGAATGCTGCGTACCGTCTCGGTTGGTTGAGCGCCTTCTTGGAGTCGTTTCACAATTGCTTCGACATTCAACCGAACTTCATCTGTTCTGGGATTGTAAAAACCCAGTTCTTCCAGAGGTCGCCCATCACGGCGGGTATCACTATTGATTGCTACCAGCCGATAGCTTGCTTCCCGTTTCTTACCAAATCGCTTTAATCTTAGTTTGACCATTTTGAGGAATAATGCTGTAGTTTGATTTTAAGCTATTAGCAAACCGCTATTAGCTATTAATTGTCTAGTTTTTGATCGGTGGATAGACTATCGTAACACCAAAGCTTATTTATTTATATTAAAAAAGCTAAAGCGTTACATAAAACCCTTGTAGATCCGCGTTCGCGTAGCGCATAATTTTGCGTCTCTACATTCTACAAAGTCCCAAAGCCTTTCTTTTTTTTGTCCTTTTTCTTCTTTTGCTTACCCGCGCCACCTTGCTGACCGCGCCAACCTGGTTGCGCCATGCGGTTACCACCTCCCATGCCACCGAATAATCCAGGCATTCCAGGCATTGATGGCATAGCGCCTTGGCTCATTTGCTGCATGAGCGATCGCATCTTAGTAAAATCACTCACCAGCTTACTGACATCAGATTCTCCATAACCGCAACCACGAGCAACCCTACGCCGACGGCTGGGAGAACTCGATAATAAATCAGGATTACCGCGTTCTTCTTTCGTCATTGAGTTAATCATCGACTCAGCACGCTTTAGCTGAGTTTCTCCCTGGCTCAACTGCTCATTAGATAGTTTGCCCATCCCTGGAATCATCTTGAGCATTCCCCCCAGTGATCCCATATTCTTCAGCAACCGCATCTGCTTGAGAAAATCTGTGAAGTCAAACTTCGCAGACATCATTTTCTCTTGCATTTTTGCTGCGTCTACAAGATCTATTTCCTCTTGGGCTTTCTCTACTAAAGTGAGAACATCTCCCATTCCCAGGATTCTAGATGCCATCCGGTCAGGATAAAAAGGCTGTAACGCCTCTACCTTTTCACCCACGCCTACAAATTTAATCGGCTGACCAGAAATCCGTCTCACTGAAAGCGCCGCACCACCGCGAGTATCCCCATCCAACTTGGTTAGGATAGCTCCCGTAATGCCTATTTGTTCGTGGAATGTGCGGGTAAGATTTGCCGCCTCTTGACCCGTCATCGCATCCACCACTAACAATGTTTCGTGTGGTTGGACAATTTCTTTGATGCGGGCTAATTCCCCCATCATATTTTCGTCAATTTGCAAACGACCAGCCGTGTCGATAATGACGGTATCAACACCCATTTCCTTAGCTTTTTCAACCCCTTGACGCGCAATTTCTACGGGGTCAGCGTCAGTACCCATTGCAAACACAGGTACATTTATTTGTTGACCTAGTGTTACTAGCTGGTCAATTGCTGCTGGTCGATATACGTCTGTCGCTACCAAAAGTGCGCGGCGTTCTAGCTTTTGCAGATGTAAAGCTAGTTTTGCGGTCGCTGTGGTTTTACCAGTACCCTGCAACCCCGCCATTAATACCACTGTTGGCGATGTTTCTGCTTTTGCTAGGGGAACGTTTGTTTCCCCCATCACCTCGACCAGTTGATCGTAAACAATTTTGATAAACTGCTGGTCAGGTCGAACACCCGCAATTACATCCGCTCCCAATGCCTTAGTTTCGACTTCGGCAACGAAATCTTTAACTACCTGAAGATTTACATCTGCCCCTAATAAGGCGCGGCGAACTTCCCGCAGGGCTTCTTGGATATTTGACTCGCGGATTTTGTCCTGACCCCGCAGTTTTTTCCAAGCATCTTCTAAACTTTCAGCTAGTGCGTCAAACATAATTTAATTCTTTGGTCTTTATATTTATCTTAAAATACAAGCTTGCGCGTCAAGATGCTATTTGAGCCTTCACAACCTTTTTATGATCATAAGGCACTAATGTTTGGCATGAGTCCTATTTGGAATAGTCAAATAAATATCAAAACATTGTTAATTGACCAAGGGTATATCTACGGGCTATTAATGCAAATCAGAATTAATTATTCAATTTATATCTTGATCTCCCGCTAACTGGCGACAACCTTTAAGCCCTAATACTGGATTATTATGATAGGAATCATCTGGAACCCAAACAGTTATTTGGCGATCTAATGAAATAAAGTAAAGATAATTCACATCTTGTGAATAATTCACCCCTACTTTTAAGTTAGAGAAATCATCTTCACAAATTTCATAGCCAAATCGCACAAGAATTTGGGCTACTAAACATTCAGGTGTGTCTTTATTTTCACCAGCCGTTTCTCTTTCTTGCCAAAATTTCTGGATGAATTGGTTAAGAATCGGCAAAACTTTATCAGGCGAACCATTGCGACTGGCGTAGATAACTACAGGATTACTTTCTACAAGAATGTGACATGGAGTAGGCATTTTTTTTTCAATTAACAATTAACAATGAGCCACTTGAGTTTTAAGTTTAATCATGCTCATCAAGTTATGGGTTTTTAAGTAAAAATCTGAGCTTTATAAACTAAACAAGCAAGTTAGTACAAATTACTAGCTTGCTTGTTAATTTGAAACTTAGGTAATTAGGATGTCAATTCTATCAGTTGTTGCTTGCTGTTGATTGACGTGCTAGTTCAAATTCCTTAAAAGACTGATAGCAATCTTCTGGACTATACAAATGGCACTTATCTGTAATTTGCTTCATCAAGTCCCAAGAGAAACGGGTTTCGTAAAGATAATTTCCCCAGTTTTCTTTGAGGCTTTGATGAGCCTTGCGGAGATTATAAGAGGGAATTGCTTGAGAAATATGATGGGGAACGTGAACATTGATGTCGTGACAAAGAAATTCTATCCAACGAGGATAATCACAGTGTACGGTTCCCGATAGTTGTGCGATCGCTTCATCCCAACTTTCAACCGGAGTAAAGGGAATATCTGGCGCGGTGTGGTGAACGATGGTAAAGGTACTCATCCAGAAATGGTATCCCAACCAAGGTAATAGCCAAAATTTGACAAATCCCCAGATACCAGTAGTAGCAATTAGGGTAGGAAAAGCTATGCTGGCAAAAGCGATTACTACAAGTGCTGAAAACTTTACTTGTTGCCTTTCTTTACCTTCAAAGCTCGACCAATTAAAGTGCAGCCCTGCCCAATGGATAATAGAAGATACCCACCAAAACCGACCCCGTAATTTGCTATAGACAAATTTAATCGGAGTATTTGAACTTTCGTACTCCTCTGGTCTATAAGGTTGCCAAGCGTTGTCTATATCAAGTTGGTTGGTGTGCTTATGGTGGAAGTTGTGCAATATCCGCCAACCGTGAAACGGATAAATTAGTGGCAGCAGAAACACATGACCGACTAAATCATTTACCCAGCGACGTTTAGCAAACGAACGATGACCGCAATCGTGAGCAATTACAAAGAAACCAGTAATGGCTGTACCAGTTAATATCCACAATGGCGGTAATAAAAACCAGGGAGCGATCGCCAAACCCCAGTAGCACAAGCCTACGGCTAAGACATTAAGCAAAACTTGTGTCCAAGCTTTGCGAGTATCTTTTTGAAAAACCTCACGCGGCAAAGTCTTCACAACATCTTTTAAACGAAGCGTTGAAGCTGTTTTAGAAGATATTGGGCTGAGGGCTTTTTCTTTAATTGGCGATATAGTCATGAAGAAAAATAAGTTTCCCAGATGTTATTGACAAAGAAAGGCTAAATCTTCCCACATAAAAAACCTGCTGTTAGGCAAGTTAAGAAGCAGGCTGCTATGTCGATGCTAACACTGATAATCCGCTAAATTCGTGTTTATTGGGTTTAAATTACCCTTACGGGTTGCCCGTAGTTATGGTTCTACTTTTTTATTTGGGCATTTAGATAGCCTTAATTACCTTGGGTTACAGGGTAATTAAATTTACTTTATCAGCCCAAGGTAAGTTTAATGACGAGCCTAATATTTAGTAGTTAGGTGTTTGGTTGGCTAGGGGCATCTTCTGTAATGTCAGGGCGTTGCTGTTTGATGGTCTGTAGCTGTTGCAACAGAACATCAACTTCTGCCTGTAAATGTAAAAACTTAGCTTGTTGGTCAGCCTGGTATAGGCACTTGGTCAACTGCATAATCCTTATATCACCTCTTGAAGCGGTAGAGACATCACTTAAGGACGATGAACTGTCAACAGAGGTTTCAGGACGGGTCAGAGTTAATGAACGAGTAGACATTAATCTTTTGCTAGTTATTTTTACTTACTCACACCAAGAGCTAATTGTATCGTAAAGATTTAACTCTGTTGTATTTAATGTTGCTATTTTTTTGGTATTGACCCTCAGTACAGCCCTGGGATCAACTTTTTTACTTTTTCTCGATATTCTGGATAATCTGGATACTTGTGGCTCAACCAGGTTTCCTCACGACTAGCCTTAATATCAAAAAAGACAAATAAAATACCTGCTGCCAATAGGTGAGAGAAACTCATCTGGAAGATTGTCCAACTAACGGCTGCTAGGATCACACCGCTATAAATGGGATGGCGGACTAAGCTATAAATGCCAGATTTAACTAGCTCACCGTCTTGTTTAGGATAAGGTAAGGGAGTTAGTTGCCCTCCTAAATCGAGCAATCCTTTAGCAAAAAATGCTATAGCAGCTAAGTAGGTAGGCGTAAATAAACACAGTTATGTAAAGTTTTTGTTACATAACTAACTGGACTCCACTGACACAATCCTGACTCATCTAAATATTTTAAGCGAACTAACCCTTCTTTCTGGGCTAATTACAATAAATTCAAGTCAGCTTGTTTGATGAGTTTTTCTATTATTTAGGTTGATCATGTTGAGCAATATTCGCAATCGTTTCCAGCACTTCAGACGTAAACAAGCAAAACTTGAACAAATTCAGCAGTGCCAACTGGAATTGCTTGATGAATCAACGCTCAACTCCTCTTACTTAATTTTGATTATTGGTTCTTGTGCGATCGCTACTTTAGGTTTACTCGCCAATAGTACCGCAGTAATTATTGGTGCGATGCTCGTTGCACCTCTAATGTTACCAATTCGGAGTTTAGCTTTTGGTGCATTAGAGGGAGATGTGCTGTTATTTCGCAGAGGCATGATTACGCTTTTGGTAGGAACCCTACTAGCAGTTGCGATCGCTTATAGTGTTGGTTTGCTCGTTCAACTTCCTAGCTACGACAGTGAAATTCTTGCCCGCTCTGAACCCACGCTTTTAGACTTGGGAATTGCCATTGCCGCAGGTAGCATTAGTGGTTATGCCAAAGTAGAACCAAAGGTTTCAGGCAGTTTAGCGGGAACTGCGATCGCAGTTGCTTTGATGCCACCACTTTGTGTAATTGGTTTAGGAATGGCACAATCCAACTGGTCACTTAGTTTCGGAGCTACACTACTTTACTTAACTAACTTGCTGGGCATCACTCTTTCTTGTATGCTCACCTTTCTATTGGCAGGCTACACACCTTTACATCAAGCTCGTAAAGCCATTAGTTGGACGTTAGCACTTACAGCAATTCTATTATTACCTTTAGGCGCAAGCTTTACGCGCCTAATTCGGCAAGCACAGCTAGAAACCAGTTTGCAGCGAGCCTTGGTTAATCGGACGGTAACATTTCAACGATTACAACTGCTTCAATTTAATACAAATTGGTTAACCAATCCCCCTGAAGTTCGTTTAAGCGTGCGAGCCAAAGAACCTGTTACGCCTCGGCAGGTACAGTTATTAGAGGAATTTGTTGAGAGGGAAATGGGGCAGCAGTTTACTCTTGTTTTTGAGGTCGGACAGGTGCAGGAAGTGCGGCGGCAAGAATAATTCCATACTTTTTATGGGCTATTCACTACGTGCATACTAGGCTAATTTGTTAAACTTCAAGAAGTTAAGCAAAATATAAATATTTTTTATTTAATTATGAATCTTGGACTTAATTTGAATTTTTCTCTGTTCTTACTATGGCTTACTTACACTTTATTAGGCTGGTCTTTAGCTGCTCACAACATTATTTGGGTTGTCGGTTTATTGATTTCCTTCATAGCTTTCTATTTGGCGAAAGAAGCCAACCCATTAGTATTATTTTTAACTAAGGTTTTTTCCAAAAGTTGGTTTGTACTTTTAAGTTTTGCTTTATTAGTAAGTATTTTAGTAGCGGCAATAGCAGCTTTTCCAATGCTGCTGAATATTGTTGTTATACCTTTTATATCTACATTCTTAGTCAAAATAGAAATGCGTTCCCAGGGGTTGAGTCAATTAAATAAAATTTTGATATTTACAATTTTATCTGGATTAGGTTTAGCTATTGGTGAAGCAATAGATATTATATTGTTACCTAGCATGAGATATTAAGTAATAAAAATAAAGGTTGTTTTGTTTTTCCTCAACATCGTACTAGCAATTGTAGTGGTCATCTAGAAATAGACTGAGAACGAAAGCAATCTTTCCTTAAAACTATGGCAGTTGAATCTACAGTCAGCGAAATTGCTATTGAAACCAATCTTAAGCAATTTCTGCTAGTCCTCTCGGTTTCTTTAAGTGTTGCGACTCTACCACAAGTCTTTAGCTGGTTTCGCCGCATTCCCTATACTCTGCTTCTAGTGATAGTTGGGCTAGGGCTGGCGCTTGTGGATGTGCGACTGGTTAATCTTTCACCAGGATTGATTTTGTCGATTTTTTTACCTCCTCTACTCTTTGAGGCTGCCTGGAATTTGCAGTGGTCAAAATTAAAGCGGGATCTGGTTCCTATTTGTCTGTATGCGGTTGTAGGGGTGTTGATTTCTATTGCGGGAGTAGCATTGGGGTTAAATCAGTTGGGGGGACTGTCATTAACCACTGCTCTGTTAGTAGGAGCAAGTTTGTCAGCGACTGACCCGGTTTCTGTAACAGCTTTATTTCGAGAATTGGGGGTGGAAAAACGCCTCACCGTCCTGATGGAGGGAGAAAGTTTATTTAATGATGGGGTGGCTGTTGTTGCTTTTGGGTTTTTATTGTCATTTTCGCTAGGAACTGATGAACTTGCAGTTCAGCCAATTTTGATTCAATTCTTTCAAGTAGTTGGTATTGGCGTTGGAATAGGCTGTTTAATTGGCTTTGGTCTCTCTTACCTGACTCAGCGATTTGATCTGCCACTTGTAGAACAATCCCTCACCCTGGTTTCTGCTTACGGCGCTTATTTGATTACTGAGGATTTGGGCGGCTCAGGCGTGATTGCAGTAGTAACAACAGGCTTGATCTTGGGTAACTTTGGGTCTCGCATTGGGATGAATCCCCGTACTCGAATTATCGTCAGCGAGTTTTGGGAGTTCCTGTCGTTTTTTGTCAATTCTATTGTGTTCTTGCTGATTGGCGATCAGGTGCGGTTTGCGATTCTGGGAGATAACCTGGGAATAATAGCTATTACTGTTGGCGCGATGATTTTAACACGGGCGATCGCTATCTATGGTTTGAGCTTTTTGAGCAATCGCTTTACTAACTCCGAAATTTCTCTTCCCGATCAAACTATTCTGTGGTGGGGTGGATTACGAGGTTCTGTCTCAATCGCCTTGGCATTAAGTATGCCTGTGATCTTGCCGGAACGAGAAAAAATTATTGCGACGGTTTTTGGCGTGGTACTGTTCACTCTACTGGTACAGGGTTTGACAATTCAACCACTGTTGAAAAAGCTAAATCTGTTAGGTAATCAACCCTTGCGTCAGGAATTTTTAGAAGCGATCGCCCGTCAAACTGCGCTTCAGAGGGTGCTGCAACATCTAGAAAAAACTGAAAAACGTCCGGGGGTTGAGCCAGATTTTTATCGTTACCAGACGGCGTTGGTAAGTGGCGAACTAATTTCTCTCAAACAGAAAATTAAGCAGCTTCAGGATGAACATCCTGACCTCCAAAGCTTTGTCACCAATCAACTACAGGAAGAACTGCTGGCTATCGAGGCAGAAACCTATGCTGAATCTGTCCGGGCAGGGCAGCTTAACCGAGAACTCTCACCATTTTTGCAACAAGTTACGGAAGACAGATAGTTGAACAAGCAACTTTGTCTTCAATTATTCTTTTCTCTAAGTTTCAATGCTTTTCTATTGCTTTTACTGCGGCTAGATAACGCTTTTTAACATCGAGGATATCTAATTCCTCCTTTATTCCCTCTTGGCTACCGCGATGAATCATGTTGGCATGACGCAGCAGTGCCGCACGGTCTGTTTTGTTATGGGTGAAGGATGCAATGGTTTTGATCGCCTCCAGCAAACGCATTGTTACCCCTACACTGGATTTTCCATACTGGCGAATTTGGTTAAAGGCAGCATCCGTTAGATCTGCGAAGGAGATAGGTTCAGCAATGATGCGAAGCTTGTCATCGTCATCGTAGCGGTAGGGAGAGGGAATATCTTTTTGTGCCAGATAACACAGAGCTACACTAAGTTGGTCAATGCAACGGATGGCAGTGAAGGGATCGTTAATTCCGGGTGAAAGGGCGCGTGCCGCAATTTCAACAAGCTGGTTTACAGAGAATTCTACGTCTTGCTGATCTGTTCGCTGCAACCCTATAACAAAAGCATCGTTGATTTTCCCCGTCAGCTTCTTGTTAACTTGTTCCCCAGGAAAAACTAGGATGAGGTCACTGCCACGCACGACAAAATCTCCGGGACGATGCTCAATCCGTAGCAAGAGGTTGTTTTCCTTAGCGATCTGCATAATCTGGCTTTCATCAATCGCCTGGATATAGCCGCTATTTGTGACTTTAACGGGGCAGGCATCGCGATCAAAATCGGCTGGAATGTCTGACATCGCTGGTTCTTGTCGTTGTTTTGATGGACTCCGCCCGATCTTGTTGGGAAAGAGTCGCTCGATCGCATCATCTAACTCGTGACCAACCTTAGTAATAACTCGATCCACCTGAATAGAAGAAGCTGAATGGTGAATGAAGTAAATCAGCACACCAATACTGGCGATCGCCAGTCCGATACCGCACGTCACCGCCAGATGAGGCACAAACTCGTTTTCTTCAACACCATTGATGGTTCGCAGTACCAGCAGGCTATAAACGAACGTGGAGATAAAAGTTCCAAGTACGATCTGATTACCCGTATCCTGCATGAAGTTACGCAGCAATCGAGGCCCAAACTGCGAAGACGCAAGCTGAAGTGCAACAATCGTAATTGAAAAGGCAGTCGTAGCAACGCTCATCATTGAACCAGCAATTGCTGAAAGAATCGCGCGTGAGCCACTAGGGCCGAGAGCATAAGCCCACCCCAAATTCTTGATGATATCTGTTTCTAGACGTTGATCAATCCCGATAGTTATAAATGAAAACGCGATCGCCAATATCACCATCAGTGTTGGTATAAACCAAAAACTCGAATTTAGTGAGTCCCAAAGTTTGCTGAGTTTTGTATTTTGCATCAATTATCCTGATCTGTTGTAGTCTGTTTAGCTTTGCCAGCTTCAGAACCGTTTACTTGAAACTTCAGTTTGGAAAGTGCATTACTAATAGTGCGCGGCTGCGGAACTTCGCCTTTCCCTGCGGGCCAGCCTTCTCGCTGACGGGTGCGATCGCCATCGGTTGCTTCCGTCTGGTCGTGGAAAAGAATTTGCTGAGTTGGGAAAGGTAAGTCAATTCCATTTGCCGTCAGCTTATTTTTGATATTGATCAATACTCGATCTTGCAGGTCTAATACATCTGCACGACGAGGCGGCTGAACCCACCAGCGTGCGCGGATGTTGACTGTACTATCAGCCAGTTCTACAACAAGCGCATCAGCAGCAGGATTTTCTAGCACCCCATCTGTATGATTAACTGCCTCTAAAATCAATCGTTTTGCTTCATTAATATCATCACCGTAGCCAATACCAACGTCATACTGTAAGCGACGATTTTCAAATGCCGTATTTACAATTACTGAGTTAGTAAATAGCTCGGAATTCGGAATCACAATCCGCCGACCATCGTATGTTCTAATTGTCGTTGCCCGTGTTTGAATCTGTTCTACAGTTCCCTCAAAATCTTTGAAGACAATTTGATCGTCAATTTGGAAAGGTTCAGTTAGCAGAATTAAAATACCCGCTAAGAAGTTTTGCAGTATATCGCGAAAGGCAAACCCGATAGCGACTCCACTAATTCCCAATAGCTGTACAAGATCGCTTGCTTTCAGAGAGGGAATGACGACTGACAGAGAAATAAACAATCCCGCTAGAATCGTTGTCCCTTGTGCTAATCTCCCTAACACCATGCCTAAATTACGCGCTTGGCGGCGATCTCGTGTGAGATTTCTGACTACTCCCTTAATTGCCCTAGCGATAAAAAAGAAGATAGCAAAAACAATTAGTGCTAGCACAAGATTGGGTAGCAAAATGATGAAGTCGTTCACCATTTTCTGCATTTTGTCCCAGACAGTCGATATTTCTGTGTTCATTACATTTATTTTCAAATTGCAACCTAAATTTTACATATAACGCGCAAAACTGACTGTTTTTTCAGATTTAGCGATCGCCTTGTCGCAGGTTTTGGATTTCTGTTCGCAATGCCATAATTTCGTCCTTCAATGCCTCGATTGCTTTCGCTCCGGCAAGTTCAGCTTCATCATCATCTGCATCTTGCCCGACAAAAAATGTTGCTAGTGTCGCGGTTACATAACCGAACATGGCAAAGGCATACAGCGCCAGCAGAAAGAACAAGATGCGACCTTCTGCCGTCTGCGGACTGTAATCTGCTCCCATTGTGGTCATCAGCATCGCTGTCCACCATAAGGCAGTTCCGTAGTTATCAAATCCAGGCGCATCATTCGTTGCTTGCTCAAAGGCGTACATACCAGCCGCGCCTGCAAAGGTGACGATCACGGTTAGCAGCACGACATAACCAAACCCGCGTCGGGTAAAGTTTGCGGCTAGCGATCGCATACTGCGATTGGTTCGCGTCAGTACCCGCAGCAACTGTAAGCCCCGCATTGCCCGCGTTGTTTGCAGCACCCGAAGAACTCTGACAATACGAAATGTTCTGAGTGCTGGGAGCAGCAGTGAGATTGCGGTTAGCCATTGAGCTTTGAGATAAGCCACTTTGCGAGGAGCTAGGAGCAGCTTAATGCCAAACTCGGCAATAAACACGATCCAGATTGTGAAGCTTAAACCTTCTAGAAATGAATTTAAGCTATTTGTGAGTTCAATCACAAATAGAGCTAACCAGATAAAGCTGAGTACCAACATCGGTACATCTAGCCAGTCTTCAAGCTGCTGCAAAATCTCAGAGCGTTCGTGTTCGAGGGCTTGTTTTTCAGAAAGCTTTAGTGAATTCATACCCAGGTTGATTAATTAAGCGCAGGTGTTTCTAACACTGTTACCGCTACTAATGGTGTAACATTGAACCCTTGCTGCAACAGGTGAGATTGAATTGCTTGAGTTAGATCAAGGCGAATTTGTTCAGTAGAGCGGGTAACATCTGGCTGACGTTGGACGTACACCACACACAGCAGAGTATTTTGCCCCTCTATATTGGCTCTAGTGAAGCGCACATTTGACTCTACCAGTTTTGTTAAGCCGTTTTGTTTTACAACCTTCTGCACTTCAGCATTTGCTCGTTGAGCGCGGCTAGAACGTTGTAAGTTAGGCGCATTGGAAAATTGCCACAGCAGTAAACCTGTAAGCACGAGCGCACTCGTTCCCACAGAAGCGGGAAACACACCGCGTTTGCCCCGTTGATAGCGAGATCCCTGCGTTGATAAACCAAACAGGCGAAACATCAGAGCGGCTGATAGATTAATTCCACCCAATTGCAGCAACAGCAGAAAAAGTCCGTTGATGACTAAATCCCAACGACCGAGCGCACCCGCCATGCCAACAATGCCTGCGGGGGGAGCTAGAGAAGCGGCAACGAGCATTCCAGTTGCTGCTCCAGAGACTAAACTACTGCGATCGCCCTGAATTAGCGTCAGTGCGCCCGCCGCTCCTGCTGCTAGGGGAATCAACACGGAGACTGTTGAAACCTGACTGCTATCAATCATCAGATTAGTTGGATTTTCTTGGTGCAGAATCCAACTAAGTAGGGCAGTTGTGGCGATCGTGACGCTCAATGCTGCAAAGTATCGGATCAGGCTGCTTACTAGAAGTTGGCGATCGCCTCTTGCTGTCGCCAGTGCTGTATTCATTGCCGGACTCGCAAACGGAGCCAACAGCATCGCGGCAACCAGCAGGAAGGTGGTGCTTGTGTACAAGCCAATCCAGACGATAATTCCAGCGAGTGCAGCATAGCTGAGAAACCCTTTCCATGAACCTGTACTTTGCAGTCCAGATAGGAAAATCTCGATCGGGCTACGTTCTTCGACACTGGTGACTTGATCGGCAGCAGCATCGGCTGGCGGGTGCAGCGCCATAACTCCTGTAGGAATCAGGGTAAATTTCAACTCCGGCACGTCTTGCAGTTTATCTAACAGTTCCTCAACCTTGCCGTTGGAGACGTGAATTAATACTAAATCTAGAGGCTGATCGACTCCTGTTGCTTCAATTTGCGCCAAGTTTGTGCCGTCGCAGGCTTTTGCAATGTTGAGGACGGTTTTTCCATACCCCTGCGGCACTTGAACAAAGAGTTGACGCATAATTTATTGATTTTTTAAAAGTGGTTTTACGAGGTTTTTAACGATAGATAAGCTGCTGCATACAGTCAACTTAAGCCATTTTCAGCGTTTAATAAGCACTCAGAATGTCAAGAGTTTCATAGTGCGATCGCGTATCGCCTCCTGTTAATATTTGTAATTAAACTGCTAACAGATACTAGGTTTAAACTCTAAAACTCTGGCTAACTTGAGCAAGTTGAGTAACATCTTCGTTACTAAGTTGCCAACCGACCGCGCCAGCATTTTGTCGCACTTGCTCGGCTGTTTTAGCACCTGGGATCGGAATTACGTTACCTTGAGCAATTAACCAATTGAGAGCGACTTGAGCAGGAGTGCGATCGTATTTTTCTCCAAGCTGACGCAAGAGAGATATTAATAAACTAATTTTTTCTAAACCACTACGGCTAAAACGAGGATCAAACCTCCGCACCCCTGTTGGCTCCTGGTATTGCTCAACAGTATATTTACCAGTGAGCAACCCTTGAGCTAAAGGACTATAAGCCAGGAGAGTTACACCTAATTCACGCGCGGTGTCAAAAATCCCGTTAGTTTCTATTTGTCTAGTTAGTAAAGAGTAGCGCGTTTGATTTACAGCCAAGGGTACTCCTCTAGCAGCTAAAATCTGATGAGCTTCACGCATCTGGGCGGCTGAGTAGTTGCTGACACCAACACTGGAAATTCTGCCACGCTCAACCTCATCGGCTAAAGCATTCATCAAAGTTTCTTGGCTCAGTAGGAAGGTAAATGGCCAATGCACCTGGTATAAACTAACTCGCTCCACCCGTAGGCGTTTTAAACTTGCAGTTAAAGCATCAGAAACAGACTGAGCATTAAATCGCCAAGGCGAGGGGGCATATTTAGTGGCTATTTCCACCCGATGCCCAGTTTCTTGCATGAACTTTCCGATAAGTTCCTCTGATAGTCCGAATCCATAAATTTCAGCAGTATCGAAGAAATCTAAACCAGATTCTAAAGCTGCCTCAAAAGCTGCTCGTACTTGGGATTCACCATAATTATTGCCATAGTTCCAAAATATTTTGTCGCCCCAAGCCCAAGTCCCAATGCAAAGGGATTTGACTGTTTTGCCATTGCTTCCGAGAGTAGTTGTGGGGATTGTATTGCTTAAATTCATAATTTTTAAAGGTTTGAAGGGATAGTTCAGTATTAGCTGTATTTGTGGTGGAGACTTATCGTCAAAATCACAATTTAGCTTTGCGCTTTCAATACAGGTGTATAAAACTCCTTGCAAAAATTGAAAAATCTTAATTTACATCTGCGTTTATCTGCGTTCATCTGCGGTTAATCTGCGTTCTAAAAAACTAGGATGAGCATTTTTGCAAGCAGTTTCTTGTCTACCTATCTCAATATCAGCTTTCTCAGCCAGCGTTTCTCTTACTAAAGGTATATCTTTAAAAAAGTACTAAAAGACAATTTGCATCGTTTTGGAAGTAGTTATGGCAATAGGTGATTTTTCAGATTCCCAACCACCCTCACCAACAAGTAAGCCAAGCCCAATTAACTTACTAACTATGTTCCGCTTGGGCTTATTTCAGATGGGGCTGGGGATTATGTCAATTCTCACATTAGGTATTCTTAACCGAGTGATGATTGGTGAGTTAGGTATTCCCGCAACTGTAGCTGCTGGTGCGCTGGCAATGCACCAATTTGTTGCACCTGCACGAGTTTGGTTTGGGCAAAGGTCTGATGCTAAACCAATCTTTGGTTATCATCGCACTGGTTATGTTTGGATAGGTGCGACTTTATTTACGATCGCATCTTTCCTAGCAGTACAAGTTATGTGGCAGTTGGGCAGCCTTGTACGCTCTACAGGCGGTTGGGCTTGGACAACCGAAACATACGGCTGGACTGCACTGATGGCTTTGATTTTTGCTTTATATGGTATAGCCTTAAGTGCCAGTTCTACACCATTTACAGCTTTGTTAGTAGATGTTTCTGAAGAAGAAAATCGTTCCAAACTTGTAGGCATTGTCTGGTCAATGTTAATGGTTGGAATTGTTACGGGAGCAATTATTGGTAGCGTTTTATTAAAACAGGTAGCAACAGACGCTCCAATTGAAGCCTTACAAGCATCAATTAATCGTTTATTTGTAATGGTTCCTGCTACTGTTTTGGGATTAACATTTTTGGCAACAGTTGGTGTAGAAAAAAAATATTCTCTATATACTTCTCGTACTACTTTAATAGAGCGAGAAGATAGTATTACTCTGGGTAAAGCTTTACGAGTATTAACTGCTAACCGCCAAACAGGAATATTTTTTACGTTTCTCCTAGTTATGACTATTAGCTTATTTATGCAGGAGGCGGTTTTAGAACCTTATGGTGCTGAAGTGTTTGGAATGCCAATCTCAGAAACTACTAAACTCAATGCTTTCTGGGGAATGGGAGTACTTGTTGCTTTAAGTACAACTGGATTTTTAATTGTGCCGCGTTTAGGAAAGCAAAAAACCACTAAATTAGGTTGTTTATTAGTAGCAGCTAGTTTTGTAATTATTATCCTATCGGGATTTAGTCAAAATCAGAAGCTATTTCAAGGTGTGTTATTTTTGTTTGGTTTAGCTTCTGGTGTTACCACGACAGGTGCGATTAGCTTGATGTTAGATCTCACTGCTGCTGAAACCGCAGGCACTTTTATCGGTGCGTGGGGGCTGTCTCAAGCAATGGCAAGAGCGTTAGCAACTATTACGGGTGGTGCAGTTTTAGATATAGGTAAAAGCTTGTTTACTAATCTGGTATTTGCTTATGGCTTAGTATTTGGGCTGCAAGCGGTAGGAATGCTACTGGCTATTTGGCTTCTCAGGCGAGTGAATGTTAAAGAATTTCAAAGTAATGCCCGAAATGCGATCGCTTCTGTATTAGAAAGTGAATTAGATTGAACAATTAACAATTAACCATCTTCTGTCACTGAATTGCTTTCTGGGATTGAAGTTTGCCATCGGCTTTAATCTCGATCAAATAGGAGCGATCGCGATTTTATGCGACACTTTGATTTACAATTGCCTCAATTTGCTTTTCTACCTGCAATAGTTCCTGCCGTTTCTTCTCGATCCAAACTTTTTCAGCATCACATTCTTGTTGGCTTTGTCGATCGCGTCGTTCTTGTTGTTCTAATAAATTTTCTAACTCCAAGACGGCGTTTTTCATCACACCGCTACTTGCATCAAGTTTTTCTTCAAATATTGCGATAATTTTATCGTGGATCTTACCAAAAATAGACTCCGCAGATTCATTAAATTTTTCCAACCCTAATTCACAAACTTTTTGCTTAATTTGAGCTTTAACTGAATCGCCATCTAACCAACTCCAACCCAAACCACCACCAGCACCAGCAGCTAAAGCACCTAAAATAACCCCAATAAAACCAAGTCCTGTAAAAAATATTAACGCCGCGCCAACTGCTGCACCAATGCCTAAACCACCAAACAATCCACCATCCTCTATTTCCGAAATTGATGAAGCAATCCCACTTCCACTTGTGCCAATGCCACCAAAATTACCTGCGATCGTCAAATTATTAAATTGGCTTGCCAGGTTACTATTAAGTTGCTTGTCGAACTTCTCAAAATCTTGCCGAATTGCAGAGATATCATCCTTAACTTGATTCTCTAAAAATGCCATATTTTGCTGCACGATCGCTTGTACTTTTTGATTACCCCAATTTTCTATTTCTTGGGTAATGTCATCCACAAATTTATTAGCATAATCTTTGGTTAACTTGTCTTGACTCATAATATGTCCGTGTTCGGAAGTCCAGTACTCACTTTTTGAAAGCAAGCGTTCTCCTAATCCTTCTACCCATTCACTCCAAGATTCAATAGTTTCTTCTAAAGATTGTTGCATCAATGCTTCACCTAAAAGCCTAAGTTTTACATCGCGTCCGCTTACTTCTGCCATTTGTTCAAATATTTTCGGCTTATCTTGTTGAAAAAGTGTCAATTTCCCTGTTAATATTTCCTCTTTTTGATTTAATTCATCGCAACTAATATCAATTATTTGCTTAAGTCCTGCGACAGATTGCTGAATAGATATAGAACCTCTTTCAACTGTTAAAAACTTCTCAATTGAAGAAGTAAACGCTTGAAAAGCTTTTAAATAATCGTCATTTTCTCTGCCTTCTAAAATTGCATCTAAAGTTGATTGAGCAGAAATAAAATGAATCCGGTTTTCTCCATTAATAATCGGATTCGTTCCATTAACTATTTTTTCCACCCTTTGTCGTACCTGCTTACGGCTTTCTTCGCGTCGCAGCAAATCGAAGAAATTAACTACAATAAAAATGTTTTTTGCACCTTCATCTGGAGCATAATTCAATTCTTTTTTCAAGTACAAAAGTAGCTCTCGCTCTTTCTCTGTCAAAGTATTTTGGGCGCTAGTTAAGAAGATAACGGCATCAGCAGTTTTTAGAACTTGCTCAGTAACTAAAGTGCGTTCTGCAACTTCGTTTAATCCGGGAGAATCAATAATTTCTACCCCATTGCGACACAATTCTAATTCGGGATGTTCAAAAACAATTTCTGCGATTTCTGAGTTGGCAAGTCCATCTTCCGCAGATCCTAAAGCCGCCTCTTCAGAAATTGAAGCTTTCTCTTGATATTGTTCCGGTGAAATTTCTTCTTCTAGTCTATTTTTATCTTTGTAGCGACAAATAACCCGCCTCTGCGCTCCATATTTCAAAATAGTCACAGTACCGCTACAGGGAATGTCCCGCACAGGTTGAATTTCCTCACCCAATAAAGCATTGAGTAAAGTTGATTTTCCTTTACTAAATTCGCCCACCACAGCAATGCGAAAACATGGTGATCGCAATTTATCAGAAGTATCTTTTATCTTGACAGTTAAAATATCGGTCAGTACAGCCCGTTCATGTCCATCTGTAAGAATTTGGTTCAGGCGATCGCAAACCGCATTTAGTTGTTGCCGATACTCCTGAAACTTTTTCAACTCCTGATATTCTGATACATAATGCTTTTGATTTACTTGCGGTTTTGGTTTTGCTGGTAAATGTTCGATAATGTGACTGGCAGCACGGACAAACAAAGAATCAAGAGATTGAAATTGGGCGGGATCGAGTAACGAGTGAACTTCGGCTAAGGCTGCTGTATCACCAATTGATTGACTGCTAAAACTAGCTGACAAAACTATCAAATATTGCCCATCAATTCCGAGTAGATTAGCGATGATTTTCAAATACTGTTTTTCGCGTTTATCTATTGTGCCATCTGCTGCCGACATTTGATAGCCAAAACTAATTAACAGCAGTTTTTCTTCCTCGGCAAAGCACTCTGTCAGTGCGAGTATCTCCGGCAATTTCTTATAAAATTGATGTTCTTTCACACCCTTAACCATCAGCATTGCCAATTGGCGCAAACTGTTATTAGGGGGGATAAGTTCCGTTAAAGTTGTCCGCAACCGTTGGGCTTCCTCTGCGCTAACTGTACCGTCGGCATACATGACTCCCACCAAAACCGTTACCAGCGCCGCTAGGAAGAGGGCAGGAGGGCTAAGATCTTCTTGGCATTTCTGCCCTGTCATGCGCGAAACAAGCTCAACCGTTTGAGGGGTAATTAGCGACTTGTTCATTTTCAGTACAATTACATAACTGTTTTTTATATAGAAGTAGCATAATAAATTAGTATTTCTTTGGGCGGCTCCCAGAGTAAAGATTTATGATGAATTTTGTATTCCCCCTGGCGGTAGAGGCTGCGATCGCGGCTGGTAAGTACGTGCAAGTTTTTACATCTGCCGGAGTGCCGATTGGCATGGCGAGGGATGCAGCGACGGGACAGTTTGTAGCCCATGCCGTTAGCGCGACAGTCAACAACAGCCCCTTGTCGCCGTTAGTGTCTCCGATGCAGTTTGTCATGGGTGGCTTGCAGATGCAGCAAACGCAAATGGGCTTTCAAGCCGTCCAAGCTAGTTTGGGGGTGCTGCAAGCGACTACAGCCGTCATTGGTGTGGGAACTTTGGCTGGGGTAGCGTTATCGGCTGTGAATTTGCACCAGACATTGAAACTAAAAAAAGCAGTAGAGAGGCTAGAAGTTAAAGTCGAAAACGGTTTTATCAATTTAGAACAACTTTTGAAAGACCAAGGGACAGAAATTAAGCAATTAATTTTCCAAGTTCTCCAAGAGATGAAATTTGAGAATCATCGGCTAGTTTTAGTACGGGCTTACGGGTTGTTTACCCAAGCAATTCAACGAATGCGTTCGGCATTGCAATTAAAAGATATTAACCGCCGAAATGCGGAAATTGATGCAGCGCGGGGGATGTTATTTGAAGCTTTAGCAGACTATAGAAATTCCCAGTTATTAGAAGAAACTTGTGCAGCCGGACAGTTGCGCCGATTAGAGTGCAGTTGGGCGATCGAGCAGAGTATTATTGCTACTTATCAGGTGCAAAATGAGTTTGGGGCAGCAAGCGATCTCATCTCTCAACTGCAAGAAAATATCCGTCAAGATAGCTTAAGAATAATTGATGCTTGTGATTCTGATGACGAGCTTGATTTTCTTTTCCCTGAAATCACCCGGATTCACAATCACGATTTAGTTTTATTAGATACTTGGCATAATCAAATTGAATGGACTAAAGCTTTACCGCCAAGGGAGTTACAACAGTTGCAGAGTGCTGATTTTAGTAAATCAAACTTGGCTGTTATTGAGAATAGAAATTCAAATGCCACAGATTTAACAATACCAGATGAACAGTTATTTTATGAGAATTTGATACCCAAGTCTAATTTTTATGCGCTTCGCACTCAACTGGAACTAATGCTGGAACCGCAGCGACGTGGAGAATATGAAGGTTATATTATCCAGCAAGGAGAAATAGCAGGTTACAAAACTTTTGTGCGATCAAACTTAGAGAAAGCGTCAGATTTGGCTGTTGCTAATCTCTATTACTATTTGAAAGTCCGAGATGAATCTGAAGATGAATGAGAAGAAAAGTAAGAAGTCAAAAAAGCTAAGACAGAAACAACGTAAAAATTCCTGAAACAACTGAAGATAATTCGTAAGTTATGAAAGAATTTGGGTTAACTCCAGAACAAACCAGAATTATGTTCAGCTATCAGTACAACTTGGTACAAGCTGATATTGATAATGAACCAGATTTCGATAAAAAAAATCTTAAGCGACAGTGGTTAACTAAGTGGAAAGATTCAACAGAGCTTTTCTTGAACAGCCAAATAACAGCCTCTAGTCCTCGTGGTACTTCATTTGACATAATTACTGATTTTACTCAGCTTAAAGCTTTGGTAAAATCTAGCCTGATCCCTCCACTAACTCGGTATCTAATTTTATTAGAAGTAACGCTTTTTCAACCCTATTACCCTTTGGGAGATAGTAGTGATGAAAAATTCAAAAATTTGAAAATTGATAATGAAGAAAAACTCACCAATAAGGTAAGATTTTTTGCTAAAACACTGGATATTGATCCAGATTCTGTTTACCGCTTTAAGTATAACTACAAGGAAGCCATCCAAGGAATTAAAGGCGGTGTAAATCCTTGGTTACTTGGTGCAGTCGGAGCAGTTTTATTAGGGGTAGTAGCTATATTTGCTACACCATTGATAGTAGGTTTACTAGCACCTATACTAGCACCTGGTTTATCAGGTGCAGCCGCAGTATCCGCAGTTTTAGCTGCACTTGGAGGAGGTGCGATCGCCGCAGGTGGTTTCGGAATGGCTGGCGGAATGGCTGTAGTTGTTGCTGGCGGTTCAATTCTCGGTGCTGGTGCAGGAGTTGGTGTTGGCGCTTTATTCGGTCAGTCTCCAGATGCCGCTTTAACGCAAGCAGCCAAGCTGGAAGCCGCGATTAAAGAGATTATTTTCATTCAAAAAGATAGCCGCAAAGATCAAAAAATTATCAACCTTGCAGAAATTATAAAACAACTAAGGTTAGCTATACGTTCCCTTGAAGACAAACTCGACGAGCTACTTCTTGAGCCAGAAAAAAATCATCAAGAGATCGAAAATCTCAAAAAAGCTATTGAGTATTTGAAGAAAGCACTAGGAAGAATTCAAGATTTAATGTAACAATAGTTACGCACAACAGATAAAATAAGTCGAATTTATTAGTAATGATCCATGACCGCAAAGGTTGTAGCAGGTTAAGCTGATAACTGAATTACTGCGAATTGCGTCAAGATGGAAGAATTTTGGACTAAGGTTTTAAATTTCGCTCAAGATACAACTACTAGAGTTGGCATCAGACTATTAGAATATGCTGGACAAGTGCAAGCAACTCGTAAAGCTGATGGTAGTTTGGTGACAGAAGCAGATAACTGGGCGGATCAAGAAATTCGTGATGCGATCGCCGCAAATTTCCCAGATCACGGTATCCTCAGCGAAGAAGCAGAACACACTTTTAAAGGAACTGAGTGGTGCTGGATCATTGATCCGCTAGATGGTACTACCAACTTTACACGCGGGATTCCCCTGTGGGGCATTTCTATCGCCTTACTCTATCAAGGTACGCCTGTATTTGGTTATGTACATTTTCCCCCCATTAACCAAACTTTTCATGGCTATTGGCGCGGTTCATCCGAACTTGATATTCCGACTGGGGCATTTTTAAATAATCAGCCTATTCATAGTAGTGATGATTCCCCTACTAATAATCACTTTTTCAGCTTGTGCGCCCGTAGTACATCTGTAATGAAACAAGGGTTTCCTTGCAAAATTAGAATGCTTGGTGTAGCTACCTATAACTTCCTAGCAGTTGCTTCTGGTGCAACTCTTGGAGGAGTTGAAGCTACGCCGAAAGTTTGGGATTTATCTGCTGTTTGGGTAATTTTGCAAGCTGCTGGTGCTGTTTGGGTATCTTTATCATCAAAACCTACTTTTCCCTTAGAAGCTGGTAAAGATTATGGTAGTTATCCCTTACCGACTTTAGTTGTTAGTCGTCCTGAATTAGTGCCAGTATTTGAACCATTGATGCAACCTATTATTCGTCGCTGATTAGATATCCATGTGCATCTGTGTTTATCTGTGGTTGAAATTCCAACCACTTTTTTAATAGACTTCACCTGAAAATAATTATAAGTGATGAACCAGCAAACTAAAGAGCCGTTAGTAATCCACAGAACCCTATCAGAATCTTTACTAAGACTATCGGTATCGCCTGTAAAGGCAGATAGAGAAGCTATAACTAGGTTGGAAAGAGAAACAGGTAGGGATATCCAGGCGATTATTCAAGATTTAGATAGCAATGAGATTGCTTTGCAAGCTATCTATGATCAACAGCAAAAGCCTGTTATTAAGAAATTTATTAATTTATTTAACAGTGGCTTATTTATAGCTGGAGTAATTGGCATTGTCACTGTATTTACTACCCCATCCCATACTTTGATAGCATTGAGCTTGGGATTTGTTACAGGCGTAACTGGTGCGGCATTACGTCATCAAGAGAACTGAATAGAAAAAAATTTATTAATATTAGACTTATTGCAAAAATTATTCATTACATCTGTGTTTATCTGTGTGCATCTGTGGTTAATTATCCTTACTTCCAGATAAAATCAGCAATTGGTTGTTTATTGATCTCCAATTCATAATCTTCTGGGGGATGTAACAATATTGATCGCTGAATTAACTGCTGATTATTCTCCCCATTCTCTAACCGTCGCGCCACACGGCTAGGAATACCATATCCATAAATAATATGACCACTACCTGCCATTACAATTACTTGATAATCTGGATTAACTTTGACAAAATTTGCGATCGCATCTGCCATAGTTTCATCCCATAAAACTTGGGCAGCAAAATAATTATCTAATTTTTGGCTGTTACCTGATAAATGTTGATGATGTCCTCCGGCTAATTTTTCAAACAACTGCCGATATTCTTGGTTATCAGTGCAAATTTCTGAAATAGGCGGAATATATTTCCAATCTTCTTGATTTAAACTTTCTAATCCTTGACGGGAAACTTTGCGGGTTACTTCTGAAGGCGTATTTAAAGCTAAAACTGGTATTTGATGTTTTTTGGCAAATTCTAGAATTGGAGCATAATATTCCCAAGGAAAGCCCCAACGCCGCTTATATTCACTTTGTTCTACCAGTTGTTCTGCGGTTATTTCTCCAGCTAAATATTGATTGATTACTGATTGATAGGGACGCTGGAACATTTCCAGTGCGATCGCTATTTTGGATTTAGAACTTTTCTTAATACCTTGCTTAGTAAAACTATATAGTTTTTCAATAATTTCTAACTGGGTTTCGTGATCTTTAGCGTTGTCGTGAGTTTCCCCCAAATATAGTACATCTGCCTGGGCTAGTTTATGCAAAATATCTGTTTTAGTTAACTGTTGTTGTGCAGGCAAATTTAAGATATTTTCGCTTGCACTAGCTGGCGTATACAGTAATAAAACGCCTAAACAGCAAGCACATAATTTAAAAACAGAAAGCCTATTCATACAAAACTTAACATTTAATTAATATTATACTTGACATTGTTATCTCAATTTTGCCAACAAATAACTATTTGTTTAAAATTAGTAATAATCTTATAGGCGACAGTACAGATTAAAATAGTCGATAGATTACAATCAGCTAATAAAACAGCTAAAATTTTTCTATATCAAATAAACTCAAAAAGTTATTTTGAGGTAAATTACCAGTGTCAACAATACCACAAACACCTTCTGAACTACCACCCGTTAGTGCAATTGAAAAGCGGTATCTAAAGGTAACAACGGAAAACTGGTTTGATTACCCTGTGCGTGTCCAGCCTCACCATACCGACTATAGCGGTAATGTTTGGCATGGTACTTACGTTGTCTGGATGGAAGAAGCGCGGATAGAATGTTTACGTTCAATTGGTATTGATTATGCTGAATTAGTAGCTTTAGGGTGTGAAATGCCTGTGGTAGAACTTTCTATACGCTACCACCGCTCCCTACAGATGGGGATGTCAGCAGTAGTTAAGGCGCAGATGACAGAGATGCAGGGTGTCCGAATTAATTGGGATTATCAAATTCAATCTCTAGATGGTAAAGATTTGTATATGACTGGGCGGGTTACTTTGGTAGCAGTTGACCGAGAAAAAGGCAAAATTATGCGTCAACTGCCATCAACGGTTAAAGATGCGTTAGTAAAGTTGACAGTTTAGAGATGTAGAGACGTACAATTGTACGTCTCTACATTATTTCAATCTAACCGCTAAATATTAACGACCATTATAAGACCAGTGAGGAGGGTCACGATCTAGTAACTTATAAACACCATAAGATGCACCTACATCAAAAAGTAACTTATTTTCCGCGCCATTACGAGGCTCATTAATTTCAATTATATTTCCATTACTATTCTTAATTCTTAGGGTTTCTTCCCAGGTAATATTCCAGTCAAGTGCTAATCTTTGAGTATGGAGAGATTTTAATGCTACTGGATTACCACCAATACCATAAATATCTACCATTTGTGAGGCGGCTTGACGCGCTCCTGAAGCTGTATAGTGTACCCAGTCAATGTCAACTCCAGCCATCCCTGGCACATTATTAGGACTAATTTCACCTCGATCTATTCTGGCTGCGTAGTGCATTAAATAAGCCCGTTGTGGAGGTCGATAGGTAGCTGAGATGATTGTTTGTGCGCCGCCATCAATTAAAGCTTTTTGAAATGCTTGTACCCGTTCACGAAATGGTGAAGCTAAGGCAGATATAGCACGACTTGTAGGAAAGTAATTGTACCAATGCGCTCCACTCAGGCGAAATCTTAGTCTTTTAGCATAAGTGTTAAAAATATCTAAGGCTTGCTCAAAATCTGTTCCTAGTTTATTTTTAGTGCTACTAGAGATACTATCGGTTAATTCAGTACGCAAACGGACATCTCTTTTTTTATAAGCTTCAGCTAACCCTTGATTACTTCTATAACCAAAGTCACCATCTGTAGTTAAAGGTGGAGTTAGTTGTGCGATCGCATTTAAGTTTCTTTGTAATTCTTTCACCTCGGAGGAACCAAACCGCAAATAAGCTAACAGCAGGTTAGCAGAGAAATTGGGAACCTTGAAGATAAATCCTTGACTAAGAGCTTTAACATAAGTATTGTTGCCAACAACACCATCAGCAGACAACTGATTTTTTCGTTGATAGCTACGAGTAGCTGTATCAGTACCGTTGCCAAAGTCGCCATCTACAGTTCCAACCGGAAATTCATTTTCTTTTAAGAATCGTTGCCAAGCAATAACAAAAGTTCCTTGAGACCCTTTTTTAATTACTGGCAGTTTGAGAACCCCAATATTGAAAGCCATAAATTTCTCCTCTGCTAAATTTTGTGATGCCTGATTTTTAGGAATTACGCACTTAAAGTGATAGGTATAACGGGCAAAATGCCCGCATAGCAAAGTAACAACTATTTAAACACTGACGATTTCTAGCCGTTGACTAATTGCTAAAACTTCTTGCCTTGCCCATTTATCGGCGGCGATAATGTCGTCTAGGCTAGGATCGGGGCGGTTTTGGGCAGATGCGCGATCGCACGCTGTTTCTATACAACGAGCAATATCTAAATAACCAATCTTCTCTTCTAAAAATAGTGCCACAGCTTGCTCATTTGCAGCATTTAATATTGCAGGCATTAAACCCCCTGCCCTACCCGCAGCATAAGCTAACTGCATACAAGGATACTTCTGATGATCCGGCGCACGGAAAGTTAAATTACCAGCTTTGACTAAATCTAGTCTTTCCCAATTAGTATAAATTCGCTCAGGATACGACATAGCATAAAGTATTGGCAAGCGCATATCCGCCCAACCTAATTGCGCTAAAACTGAAGTATCTTGTAATTCAATCAAAGAGTGAATAATACTTTGGGGATGGATAACAATATCAATATTGTCGTAATCCACTCCAAATAGGTAGTGCGCTTCAATTACTTCTAAACCTTTATTCATTAAAGTCGCAGAGTCTACAGTAATCTTACGACCCATTGACCAATTTGGATGCTTTAAAGCGTCAGCAACTTTTACCTGTGCTAACTTCTCTACAGGTAAATCTCGAAATGCGCCCCCCGAAGCAGTAAGCAAAATTCGGCGCAAACCACCTGCGGGGACTCCTTGGAGACACTGAAAAATTGCTGAATGTTCGGAATCTGCGGGTAATAGTTTTACACCATACTCCTCTATAAGCGGTAAAACTACAGGCGCACCAGCAATCAAAGTTTCCTTATTTGCTAAAGCAATATCTTTTCCAGCTTTAATAGCAGCAATTGTGGGTAACAAACCCGCACAGCCGACAATTCCTGTAACTACTGTTTGGGCATCACCGTATCTTGCTACTTCAATTACACCCGCCTCCCCTGCCACTATAATCGGTTGTGGGTTGAGGTCTGCGATCGCCTCTTTCAGTTCTGCTAACTTATCTTCATCACAGATAGCCACAATTTCCGGTTGAAACTGTCGAATCTGCTGTGCCAGCATTGTCACATTGCTTCCTGCCGCTAATCCCACAACGCGGAATTGATCGGGGTTTTGAGAAACTATATCTAAAGTCTGAGTGCCTATCGAGCCAGTGGAGCCAAGAAGAGTAATCGCTTTCACAATTGCTTAATAATTAACCGCAACTCCACTATAAAATTCTTTGGGCATATTCTTAACTCCAGATAGCCAAATCTTATTAAAGCCAATAAATATTAGTAATTGAGAAAGGCTTGTAGGCATGAGTGTACTTTTTTACAAAATATCCAAATAAGTGCTGTTGCTGCTTTAATTCTTTTTGCCGATAGCAGTGTTAAACACGCTCTTTTTAAGTCAACGGCTTTGGGAAAGCGAGCCAAAATTAATCGGCAGCTTAGTAAAAAAAATTAAAAAATACTAAAGAGTTTGAATTAACCTATCAACGTGATGATGTTTATTTGTTTACCAAAAAGTCTTAATAACAATAATATACCCATCGGGAGATCTAAATGTCATATCCACAAGCGCCTTGGACACTGTGCGGACACGCTATTCAAACATTACAGTTGATTGATATTGATAAAACTCGTCCTTTCATCCCTCCAGAGTTTGAAATTGTCTCATTTTTTCCTGGTAAAACATTAGGTGGCATTTATGTTTCTTCTTACAGTGTAGGCTCAGTACTACAATACAACGAGCTAATTGTTGCTGCTGGATTTGTCAGTTATGCAGGCAAAATTGGAGGATGGATTTCTCATATATATGTAGATAACCCTGATTCTGTTGCTGGTGGTAGAGAAATTTGGGGATTACCAAAAGAATTAGCTGATTTTACTTGGGACAATAACAAGCATAATTCTCAAGTTGCGATCGCTCAAAATAACAAACAATTATGTAGTATTTCTTACAGCAAACCAAGCCTTAAAGTACCACTACCCATTAAAGGTTCTTTTTTCAGTGAACTTGGCGGTAATATTCTGATGTTCGATGGTGACTTATCATCTCAAATAGGACTGACAAGCAGTAAAGTAAATGTTCCTGCCGAAAGCCCTTTTTATAGCTTAAACTTAACTCAACCTTGGTTAACTGCTTACTGTGATGATTTGCGTTTTGTCGCAGGTGTACCAGCAGTTGTGGGAGAAAAAGCCGTTGAATTTAGCTATAGCTAATTTCTTTTTATAGCTTCGTTCTGAAGGATGAAGCTATAAAAACAAAGACTTAATTGTTTATAATATTCCTTCGGTCTAGAGAAGGAAACAAACGATGCGGCTATCTCAAATATTATTCGTCACACTACGGGAAGATCCTGCGGAAGCAGAAATTCCTAGCCATAAATTACTTATCCGCGCAGGTTATATCCGTCGCATCGGTAGCGGTATTTACGCCTATTTGCCTTTTATGTGGCGTGTACTGCAAAAAGTCTCCCAAATTGTGCGAGAAGAATTAAACGCCACTGGCGCACAAGAATCTTTATTTCCACAACTACAACCTGCTGATTTGTGGCGAGAATCTGGTCGTTGGGATACTTACACCCAAGCAGAGGGAATTATGTTTTCTCTCACAGACCGACAAGAGCGAGAATTAGGATTAGGGCCAACTCACGAAGAAGTTGTCACAACTCTTGCCCGTGAGATGATTCGTTCTTATCGTCAACTACCGATAAATTTATACCAAATTCAAAATAAATTCCGTGATGAAATTCGCCCTCGTTTTGGTTTATTACGGGGACGGGAATTTATTATGAAAGATGCTTACTCTTTCCATGCTGATGAAGAAAGCCTGAAAAAAACTTATCAAGATATGTATCAGGCGTATAGTAATATCATCAGTCGTTGTGGGTTGGCTTTTCGTGCTGTAGATGCTGATTCAGGAGCTATAGGCGGCTCTGGTTCCAATGAATTTACGATATTAGCTGAAGCAGGAGAAGATGAGGTTCTTTACACTGAAGATGGTCAGTATGCAGCTAATGTAGAAAAGGCGGTTTCTCTACCTACTGATGCAGAATTGTCACAGTTTACAAACTATGAAAAAAGAGAAACACCTGGAACTGAAACAATAGAAAAACTCTGCAAATTTCTTAATTGTTCTCCAACTCAATTAGTAAAAAATGTGCTATACCAAGCTGTTTATGAAAATGGCATAACAGTATTGGTAATAGTTAGTATTAGAGGCGATCAAGATGTTAATGAAGTCAAGCTGCAAAACGAGTTAGTTAAATTAGCTCCTCAGTTTGGTGCTAAAGCTGCGATCGCTCTCCAAGTACCGGACGCAGAAGCACAAGAAAAATGGGCAGCAAAACCTCTACCTTTAGGTTATATAGCACCTGATATTAGTGATGAATATATCCAAGCAGATAAACAAATTCATCCCAAATTTATCAGGTTTGTAGATCAAACTGCTGTTGAATTGAAAAACTTTGTAACTGGCGCTAATGAATCTAATTATCACGTTGTCGGTGCTAATTGGGGCGAACAATTCCAGTTATCACAACTGGTAGATATACGCAAAGCTTCATCCGGCGATCGCGCCATCCACAACCCACAACAAACTTTACAAAGTGCGCGTGGTATTGAAGTAGGGCATATTTTCCAACTAGGCGATAAATACTCTAAAGCAATGGGCGCTACTTACACCAGCGAACAAGGTGAAGAAGTACCATTAGTTATGGGTTGTTATGGGATTGGTGTATCACGGTTAGCGCAATCAGCAGTAGAGCAATCTTATGAT
The DNA here is from genome assembly GCF_000317495.1 of Crinalium epipsammum PCC 9333. GTDB lineage: Bacteria > Cyanobacteriota > Cyanobacteriia > Cyanobacteriales > PCC-9333 > Crinalium > Crinalium epipsammum. Next base: position 2,648,185 of record NC_019753.1, on the reverse strand, counting down.
AAAGATGGCATTATTTGGCCTGTTGCGATCGCACCTTACCATGTAATTATCGCTGTGCCTAATGTGGGAGATGCTCAACAAATGGAAGTAGCTGAAAAACTATACAATCAGCTAAACCAAGCAGGAATCGAAACCTTGCTAGATGACCGTAACGAACGTGCTGGAGTTAAATTTAAAGATGCTGATTTAATCGGCATACCTTATCGAATTGTAACTGGGCGATCGCTCCAATCGGGTAAAGTCGAAGTTGTAGAACGTGCAACCCGCAGATCTCAAGAAATTCCCATAGATGAAGTTGTTTCTACCATTAAGCAGTGGATTGAAACAGCTTTAACCGTAAACCGTAAACAGTAGCCAAAATGTAGAGACGCAAAATTGTACTATGCGCGATCGCGCGTCTCTACAATCGTTTTATGTAACGCATCTTTAAATTCTAGAGATGTCTGTTAATTGTTAATTGATAATTGAACCTATGGAACTTATAAGTATTTTACTCTCTGGATTACTGATATTTATTTCACCTGCTGGATTAGTAATTGACCGTACTGCCGAAAGTGCTATTCGCTCCAGACTAGAAAAAGCCGAACAGCTAGAAGTCCGTATTGATAACGCTCCTGTTCATCAAACATTACAAGGGAAAATAGATCGATTAAGGATAGCAGGTCGAGGTTTATGGTTAACGAAAGATGTGCGAATAGATACTCTGGAATTAGAAACTGATCCCCTTGATCTTGATTTACAGCGCCTCAGACAAGGTAAACCCCAACTGTTATTACAATCTTTAAAATCACCAATACAGTCGGGAGTACGTTTAGTTTTAACAGAAACAGATATTAACCAAGCACTGAAATCACCCCAAGTTATAACTCGCTTGCAAAAGTTGATAAATCAGTCGCTAGGTAGTTCCGCCAGTATGCTTACTAAACGTTATGAATTTGTCAATCCCCGTGTCAAGTTCTTAGGCGATCAGCGATTAAGCTTGCAACTAGAATTAAAACAACTAAACAGTAATGATCAACTATCCGTGAATTTAGAAACAGGGATAGGCGTAGTGGCGGGTAGTCGTTTACAGTTAATTTCACCAACTGCGTCAGTAAATGGAAAACCCATACCCTCTCTGCTAGTTCAATCTCTTACAGCCAGATTTAATAACAAAGCTGATCTTCGCACATTGGAGAAATACGGTATTACTTCTCGACTTTTAAATTTAGACGTAAAGAGCGATCGCTTAGATCTAGCAGCTTTTGTAAAATTAGACAAACCGTAACCAAAGCCTGTATCTGAGCAACCTTAAGGTTTTGCGTAAATACACGCTCATTTTCTGTAGTCTTTAAGTAGGGGTTGCTCACTTTTTAGCTATCCACTTCTTCTAGAGGCTTCTTTATATGCAAGAACAACAATCAGTACGTCGCCTTCATTTAGGTGTCATTGCAGGTTTATCAGCAATAGTATTAGCTTCTGGAGGTGGTACAGCTTGGTGGGTATGGAATTCTGCTCAATCTCCAGCGCCATCACCTGATGCGGTTACATCCCCATTACCACCTTCTAATCAGAGGGTACAAAATCCAACTGACAAAACGCCGGAGGTTTACTGGCTAAAGAATCAAGGCAATCATATTGCCGTTGCGCCTAAATCCTTGGATTTACCAAAGTCTACTAACCAAAAAGCTGTTTTAGAGCAGACCTTCGATACCCTATTAGCAGGCTCAACAGATCCGACAGTCACGACAACCATCCCGCAAGGTACAAAGCTGCGGAGTCTAGAGGTTCGCAACGATGGTGTGCATATTAACCTCTCGAAAGAATTTATTCAAGGCGGTGGTAGTGCATCAATGACAGGTCGAGTCGCGCAAATTCTTTACAGCGCAACCAGCTTGACTCCAGACGCTCAGGTATGGATTGATGTAGAGGGTAAAAAGCTAGAAGTTTTAGGTGGTGAAGGTTTAGAACTCGATCAGCCTATAACTCGGAAAAGTTTTGAAGAAAACTTTGATCTTTAGTGTTGTGCTTTTATAGCCCTAGCCAGAGAGATTAGAACATGATAAAAGTTGCTGGAACCTCTTGGTAACAAAGGCGCGAGCAAAAAGCTGATAGCTGAATGCTATATAACAGTGTTAGTGCTTGTTAGCTAAACTAAAATCGCGGAAGTGACGGGCTTGCTCTTCAATCCTGGTCGCTAGGCGATCGCAAACTAAATTACACAAATCAAAAATTAGGACATCTTCCACTTTATAGTAGGCAGATGTCCCTTCACTGCGTCGGCTCAAAATACCAGCTTGCAACATTACCTTTAAGTGCTTAGATACATTTGCTTGACTGGTTTCTGTTGCCTCAACTAACTCTTGTACACATTTCTCGTGGTCTCGCAACAAGTTCAAGATTCGCAGTCGCATCGGCTCACTTAAGATGCTGAAGTATTCTGCGACTTGTTGGACGACTTCTTGTGTTACAGGGCTGGCTGTTTGCATGGGATTAACAAGAAAATATCTGATCCCAAAATTTTAGCAGCAATTCTATTCATAACAATAGAGTAATCATTAATCTGGATTAATCAGCATCAAAGCTTGACCATATTCCACAGGTTCACCGTTCTTTACCAAAATTTCCATTACTTGTCCAGATACCTCAGCTTCAATTTCATTCATCAGCTTCATGGCTTCAATGATACAAACAGTTTGATCAGAGCGAATGCGATCGCTCACTTCCACAAAAGCAGCTTCATCGGGAGCAGGTGAACGGTAAAACGTTCCCACCATCGGTGATTTAACCGCTACCCACTTTTGATCAACTGGTGGCGATGTCGGCGTAGCTGGATTTGTAGCTGGAGATTGTTGAATAGGAGCGGGCGCAATTGGCAAAACCTGCGGAGGGGCAGCAATCATTCCAGCAGTATTGACCACTGTTTGATCAGCCATCGGCATTGTTGCAATGCCCTTACGCACAGTCAATTCAAAATCATCACTTTTTAAAGTCAACTCCGCAATGTCAGTACCAGCGATCGCTGCCAACAATTCACGCAGTTGGTTAAAGTCTATTGCCATAACAACAATAATTTAATTGTGGACAAGAACAACTCAAAAAATCAGGATGAAGGATGCGATCGCATCCTTCTGACTTTTAGCTTTTGGCTGATATCGGCAAAAACTTGTATTACTCTCGACCTATATAGGTATCGTTGCGAGTATCAATTTTGATGCGCTCACCAATAGTAATAAATAACGGAACCATCACTTGAGCGCCTGTTTCCACAATAGCTGGCTTGTTACCACCAGTAGCCGTGTCTCCTTTTACGCCTGGATCGGTTTGAGTTACTTCCAGAACCACAGTGTTAGGAAGTTCGACTTCCATAACCTGCTCACCCCAACGAAGAACGTTAACCTCCATTCCTTCCTTAAGGTATTTCATGCGATCGCCAATTTGAGCAGGAGTCAGGTTAGCTTCTTCATAAGTTTCCATATCCATAAAGACATATTGATCGCCGTCTTTATAGGTATGCTGCATCGTACTTTTTTCTAAATTAGCTTGAGGAAGCGTTTCTCCAGCCCTAAACGTTTGTTCAACGACACTACCTGTTTGCACATTTTTCAGCTTTGTCCGCACAAAAGCTGATCCTTTACCTGGCTTAACGTGGAGGAATTCCACTACCCGCCATACTCCTCCATTCCATTCAATGGAAACACCTGGGCGAAAGTCGTTACTAGAAATCATAAATTTGTCAGTTGCCGAGAACAGTCAGCACTTAATTTTACCGCTCCGTGAGCCTTTAGCTAGAATTTTAAACTCTATGAAATATTCCTTATCTTTGCCCCACACCCGTATGGCAAGATCATACAGGGCATTTTCAGCCTAATAGAGCCTTTTCAAATACGCAAATGCGACTGCTTCCAAGCACGTAGGGATGAATTTATGCCTGATTTAAACCGTTCTATAGTTAATTTGTGCAAACGCTTTGCTCAAACCAGCATTTTAGCTTTACTGCTAGTAGCTCTCTCTTTAGGTACTAGCGCGGCTGCCTGGAATCCAGACAAGTTTAACAGTGGATTACCCGTTGGCAATGCAATTACAGATGGCAAAGCGATTTTACGTTACGCGCTACCAATAAATAACAAAGAAGTGCGCGAGGTTCAAGCTAATTTAGAAGATATTGCTAACCACCTGCGAGGTAAGCGGTGGAGTCCGATTAATAGTGATATCAGCAAAGCTTCTGTAATTTTGCGCGATCGCCCTGATAAATTGCTAAAAAGCGTCTCCGATGAGAATAAACCCGCAGCAGAAGCATTAATTGCTCAGTTAAATCAAGATATTGCCAAACTTAGAGACGCAGTTGAAACCAAAGATAAGGAAAGCATTTGGACAGAACGTGCCAAAGTTTTAGATGGCGTTGGTCAACTAGAAGAATTAATGATCGAAGGATTTCCTTATGAAGTGCCTTCTGAATATAGCAACTTGCCTCAACTTAAAGGTCGTGCCACAGTAGAAATGGAAACTGACAAAGGCAACATTACTTTAGTAGTTGATGGTTACAGCGCCCCTGTTACCGCAGGCAACTTTGTAGATTTAGTACAACGCGGTTTTTACAACAATTTAGAATTTACCCGCTCCGAAGAATCGTATGTGCTGCAAGCAGGAGATCCACCAGGAGAAGAAGCAGGCTTTATCGATCCAAATACAGGCAAATACCGCGCTGTTCCTCTAGAAATTTTGGTTAGAGGTGACTCAGAACCAACTTATGGTATTACCTTAGAAGATGCTGGTCGCTACCGAGATCAACCAGTACTTCCCTTCTCTGCTTACGGTGCTGTAGCAATGGCGCGTCCTGAACCAGAACCAAATGGTGGATCTTCTCAATTTTTCTTCTTCTTGTTTGATTCAGAACTTACTCCTGCTGGGCGTAACCTGCTAGATGGACGTTATACCGTTTTTGGTTATTTAGTTGATGGTAAAGAAGTCTTGAAAGAGTTGAAAGCAGGGGACAAAATTCAGTCAGCCAAAGTTATCCAAGGAATTGACAATTTAGTTGAGCCACAAGCAGCTTAAAAAGCTCTCAAAAAATCATTATGCCTCCTCCCTGAATTTGGGGGAGGCGTTTTAATAGCAGAACTTCTACCAAATCCGCGTTGAACACCCCTTTATTTTCTTTCTCTTTCTTCGCGTCCTTCGCGTCTTTGCGGTTTAATAAAAAACGGGTAATCAAAGCGGATTTAGTATTACGCGCCTTCAACAGTAAAATTAGGTTTGTAGGGGCGGGTTGCACCACAAATTTATCTTTCTAAACCATTGAGCTACATAAACCCGCCCTGACATCAAGGATGATTTCTGCGTAAGTCTCTCCTCCAATTTTTAAGACAAGTTTAATTACAAAAAATTCAGGGGATATTCTGGGGGTAAATTTTTGAACAATAAATCATCTCTATTAATTCGAGATATTGGCGAACAAGGTCTGTTAAAAAAATTGCAGCCCTTTTGTATACCAGGAATGGTAGGAGATGACGCAGCCGTATTAGAAACTGATCCGCATCGATCGCTTGTAATAACAACTGACGTGCTAGTTGATGGTGTACATTTTAGCGATCGCACTACTACACCAGCAGACGTAGGTTGGCGTGCCGTTGCCGCAAATTTATCAGATTTAGCAGCAATGGGAGCATCACCTCTAGGCATCACCGTTGGTTTAAGCATTCCAGGCAATTTAACAGTTAGTTGGGTAGAAAGCCTCTACCAAGGAATGAGCGCCTGTCTCCAACAGTATCAAACGGGAATTGTCGGCGGTGATATCTGCCGTTCAGAAGGCATCAGCATCGCCATTACAGCCTTTGGTCAAGTATTTCCTACTCAGATTATTAAACGTTCATCTGCTCAACCAGGAGATGCCATTGTTGCCACTGGCTGTCACGGTGCATCACGGGCAGGTTTAGAATTACTGCTGCATCCAGAGATTGGTCAGCAATTGAGCGATCGCGAAAAATCATATCTCATCCAAACTCACCAACGTCCTAAACCACGCTTAGATGTATTACCTATCATCTGGGAAATTTTCAATTCAGATTCAGCAATTAGGATAGCTGGCATGGATAGTAGTGATGGATTAGCAGATGCGATCGCCCAAATTTGTCACGCCAGTAGCGTTGGTGCCAAAATTGATCGCAACTTAATTCCCATTCCCCCCACCCTCCCGAAGCTAACATCAGCAGAACAAGCACTTAACTGGGCATTGTATGGTGGAGAAGACTTTGAACTTGTGCTGTGCCTACCATTAGAAAAAGCCCAGCCGTTAGTAGAACGACTGGGCAATTATGCAGCTATTATCGGAACTATCACAAAAGATTTAGAAATTTTATTGGTAGATCCGACTCAAGTTGATCACCAGCAAGTACTTTTACTCAGCAAGGGGTTTCAGCATTTTTAAACTGAGATTTTAGATGCTCTAAAACATCTTAAAATACACAATTTTTTATGCCACCCATTTCTGACCGACTGTTTCTGCAAGATCGACAACCCGTTGGCTATAGCCCCACTCGTTGTCATACCAAGCAACAACCTTCACCATGTCGCCATCCATAACCATCGTCAGATTAGCATCTACAATCGAAGAAGCGTCAGTACCGCGATAATCAGATGAGACAAGAGGTAGATCGTTGTATTCCAAGACACCCTTTAGCTGACCTTCAGCAGCTTCTCGCAATACCTGGTTTACTTCCTCAGCAAAAGTTCTCTTCTGAACAATAACTACCAAATCCACCACAGAAACGTTAGGAGTTGGTACCCGTAAAGCAATCCCATTCAACTTACCCTTTAGCTCTGGCAGTACTAAAGCTACAGCTTGAGCAGCACCAGTAGAAGTAGGAACAATGTTCATAGCTGCTGCTCTTGCCCGACGCAGATCTCTGTGAGAAGCATCTAATAGACGCTGGTCTCCAGTGTAGCTATGGGTTGTGGTCATCGTACCCTTAATAATGCCAAACTTTTCATTAATAACCTTGGCAATAGGGGCTAGACAGTTGGTAGTACAACTAGCATTACTAATGATCACGTGCTTATCGTGGTCATAGCCATGATCGTTGACACCTACCACAAAAGTACCGTCATCATTCTTACCTGGAGCGGTAATCAAAACTTTTTTAGCTCCAGCGTTTAAATGCTTTGTTGCCCCTTCACGGCTGGTAAAAACACCAGTCGATTCGATTATTAGGTCAATATCCCATTCTTTCCAGGGCAAGTTTTCTGGGTTGCGATCGGATACGCATTTTATCGTCTTGCCGTTTACAATAATGGAATTGTCATCAGCACTGATATCAGCATTAAGCCTACCCAGCATTGTGTCGTATTTCAGCAAGTGTGCGTTGGTTCTTGGGTCAGATGTATCATTAACACCAACAATCTCCATATTGCTATTTTCTCGACCCAACCAGCACCGCATGAAGTTACGTCCGATGCGTCCAAAACCGTTAATTGCGACTCTAATCACAGCGCCTTGCCCTCTGTATACAAGCTCAGTAAATTCTTGATGACCCAGATCATATCGCAAAGCATGATCCATGCACACTCCAACTTAGCCTCTAGACTACAAGAGTTAGGAAATTGCCTACAGTCCTGATGGCAAAAATAATATTTAGCAATATTAACTAGAAGTACTTTTCTAACTTAATCACGCACTCAACAGTCATTTGCACAGGTATAAAATTTTATGGGATAAAAATATCGTACCTTGGCGATCGCGTAGCGACGACACTCTTGAGTATCGCGCCCCTAACACCTCAAAGATCTTCCCCTAAATATTTAATTAGCTTAGATAGGTACAAAATGTTGCTAATCCTAGTATGCTCAAATTAAACCTTATCCTAAGCATTTTATGTCTAAATCTCAGCCTTGAAAGTCATCTACTATTTGTGGAATTAGCCAAATAATACCTCAATCAGCTTGTCATCATCAGCTAACAATATTTTCTTGAATTTTCTATCAAGAAAAATTTTTACTAGATAAATCATAAAAACAGCATTAAGGTAAACTGGTGCGACAGCGTAAATCTCATCAACAGCAACTGTAGCAAAAATAAATAGCAACTTAAGTTACTGTAAAATTCCCTAAATCTATCGCAGGCTATATCGTAGAAAAACAATTATTGATATGATAGCGCGTGTTATTAGTCAAGTTTAGTCAGGTATGGTGTGTAAGGAGCTAAGATGCAAAATTTAGTTGATTTTAGCGGCAAGCCATTTCATTTTATTGGTATCGGTGGCATTGGGATGTCAGCCCTGGCATACGTAATTGCTAAACGCCATTTGCCTGTATCTGGCTCGGATATCCGTTCTAGCGTTATTACGCAGCGCTTGCAGACAGCAGGCGCACATATTTTTCTAGGTCAAAATGCTACTAATTTAGATTTTTTTCACCCTGCGGTAGACTCAAATTCTGAACTTTTACCAATAGCAACTATTGGAGCCAGTCATTCCCACGAAGTAGCTAATGCTTCCCTTAAGTCAAGTGCTGGGTTGGCAACAGCAGCACCCGCAACACTACCCCAGGTAATTTGTTCAACAGCAATTAATACTGGTAACCCGGAATATCTAGCTGCTTTAGAAAAAGGGTGTCCAATTTTTCACCGCTCAGATTTACTTGCAGCTTTGATTAAGAACTATCGCAGCATTGCTGTAGCTGGTACTCATGGGAAAACTACAACCAGTAGTTTAATTGGGTATATGTTACTAAAAGCTGGAATAGATCCAACAATTGTAGTTGGTGGTGAAGTAAACGCTTGGGAAGGCAATGCTCGTCTCGGTGCAGGTTCATACTTAGTCGCAGAAGCCGATGAATCCGATGGCTCCCTAGCCAAGTTGTCAGCCGAAATAGGCGTGATCACCAATATTGAAATGGATCATCCGGATCACTATGCCACTTTAGAAGAAGTAATTGATACATTTCAAATATTTGCCGAAAAGTGTCAGGCTATTGTCGGTTGTATTGATTGTGAAGTGGTACAGAGCAAAATTAAACCAACAATCAGCTATAGCCTCAACCCTGAAACGGGTGCAGATTACACAGTTGATTGTGTGAGCTTTGGCGCTGACGGTACTTTAGCTCAAGTATGGGAACGAGGACAAATCCTTGGGAAGATGAAATTAAAGTTGCTAGGCAAGCATAATCTAAGTAATGCTTTAGCAGCAGTAGCTGTAGGGCGCAAGTTAGGTTTAGACTTTGATGTGATTGCACAAGCGATCGCTTCTTTTGACGGTGCTAAACGCCGATTTGAAGTTCGCGGTCATTACAACGGCATCACCTTTGTAGACGACTATGCCCATCATCCTAGTGAAATTCAAGTAACTCTTGCAGCCGCTAGGTTACAAGTTAAGTCCCCTCAAAGAATTGTCGCCATTTTTCAACCACATCGCTACAGCCGAACGCTAACATTCTTACAGGAATTTGCTCAATCATTTACAGATGCAGATCTTGTAATTATTAGTGATATTTACAGTGCTGGTGAGCCAGATAATGGTGAAATTAATGGTCAAAAGATGGCAGACTTAATTGCTAGTTACAACTCCCAGGTTTACTACCAACCCTCTTTAGCTTCCATCTCTAAATTTTTGACAGAAAACCTTAAACCAGGCGATTTTGCTATCTTTCTGGGAGCGGGTAATTTAAATCAAATCATACCGGAGGTAATGCAATTTTATCAAAACACAGGTAAAACAATTCCCTAATTCAAGAATCAGTAGTAACTAAAACTCACCTATCAAAAACTTATTTCAGTTTTGATAAGCTCCACACCTAGCGCGTTATCTGAAAAATTATTCCTATGACTCTGTCCTATAATCCCCCCAGCGTTATCAATGCTTCCACTTCTCGGCAGGCAGAACAAGTTAAACCAAGAGCTATTGATTTACCAGGTACTGACTGTCTAATTAAGTCTCAGGTTCCCTTAGCAGGCTTAACCTCGTATCGAGTAGGTGGACCAGCAGAATGGTACATTGCTCCCAGAAGTCTTGAAGATTTACAAGCAGGTTTTGAGTGGGCAAATTCTCAAAACTTACCAATAACTTTATTGGGAGCAGGTTCAAATCTGCTAGTTAGCGACAATGGGATACCAGGTTTAGTCATTAGTACTCGTTATTTGCGTCAAACTAAGTTTGACGCAGAAACAGGTCAGGTAACAGCAAGCGCAGGTGAACCAATAGCTCGCCTTGCATGGCAGGCGGCTGAACGTGGCTGGCAAGGAATGGAATGGGCTGTGGGTATTCCTGGTACAGTAGGCGGATCAGTCGTTATGAATGCGGGCGCTCATAAGTTTTGTATCGCCGACATTCTAGTTAAAACTCAAGTTTTATCCCCTAAAAATTTTAGTAATTCTTTTGAAGACCTTAGTTTGAACGATTTGGGTTATAGCTATCGCACTTCGATTTTGCAAGGCGATCCTCGTTTAGTTACCCAAGCAACTTTCCAACTCCGCCCAGGAGCAGATCCAGCAGAAGTAATAGCAGCAACCCAAAGAGATCTTGAGCAGCGACGCAACACTCAACCTTACAACTTACCTAGCTGTGGAAGCGTCTTTCGTAATCCTAAATCTCACCATGCTGCTTGGCTAATTGAACAAACTGGTTTAAAAGGCTACCAAATCGGCGGAGCGCAAGTAGCTCAACGACACGCCAATTTTATTGTTAACTGTGGCGGTGCTACCGCTAATGATATTTTTGCACTCATTCACTATATTCAAAAACAAGTTCAAGAGCATTGGTCTATATATTTAAAACCCGAAGTCAGATTTTTAGGTGAGTTTCAACCTATGAAGTAAAAATTAGGAGAGCGTCAGTAGTACTAAGATTAAGATCGACTCGCACGTTCAACTTAGCCCAACTTATATAGCTTGAAATAATCATGACAAAAGGACAAGGATTCGGCTTCGGTCTCGGCAAAATGAAAGAACTGACAGAAGCTTTCAAAAAAGCCCAGCAAGTTCAAGAAGGTGCTAAAAAGCTCCAAGAAGAATTGGAGCAGATGGAAATTGAGGGACAGGCAGGGAATGGTCTCGTCAAGGTGGTGGTTAGCGGGAACCAAGAACCCCGAAGTGTTCAAATTTCCAATGATGCCCTTAATCAAGGAGCAGAAGCCCTCTCTGCACTCGTTACACAGGCGATGAAAGATGCTTACGAAAAGTCTACAGCCACTATGCGGGAACGCATGGAAGATTTAACAAGCGGACTCAATCTTCCAGGGATGTAAGCAACTTTAGTCACCGATAATCAGCTTTCCATCTTAGAAAGTGTCTACTAAATGTATTGAAAAAATCATCAATTTTTCGTTTTAGTAGCGTCAAGAGCAGGGAGAAAGGGTAATGAGATTATCCTTTTTCCCTTTTCTTTTATCTTTACTATGGGACAATTTCTTATTGGTCAGAACTTACGCCAAAAATCACGCACTCATAATGCCCGCACTTAAATGTAAAGACGCGAAATTATTCCCTTTCTCCTTCCGAGAAGCTACATATAGGGAAAAATGTCTCTACTTCCCCTATATGTAGTTTGACCATCTTGGTCACTGGATTTTATGCGTAAGTTCTGTTGGTATTAACAATCTGCATTAAATTATCTTCCGATGCCCTATAAGCTACTATTTGTCTGCCTTGGTAATATCTGCCGTTCCCCAGCCGCAGAGAATATTATGAATTATTTGATTAAACAAGCAAGTATGAGCGACGCTTATGCCTCCAACTCAGCATCCATAGTCTGTGATTCGGCTGGCACTGCTGGATACCATATTGGTAGTTCTCCAGATAGGCGCATGGTGGCTGCTATGGGTGTTAGGCGAATTCCCATTACAGGTAAAGCCCGACAGTTTCAAAAGTCAGATTTAGAAAATTTTGATCTTATTTTGGCAATGGATCGGCAAAATTATCAGGATATCCTGGCTTTAGATCAAGCAAATCGTTACAGAGACAAGGTGCGCTTGATGTGCGAATTTTGCCAGCATCACGATCAGCAGGAAGTTCCCGATCCCTACTACGGAGGTGCAGAGGGATTCAATCAAGTAATTGATCTACTGTTAGATGCTTGTGGGGGTCTATTGGAAGATCTTGTTAAAGAGCATCATTTAAATAATGCTGAGTAAGCTAAGGCGCATTGAATTTATACATTTTTAATTGAGAGAAAAGTTATCAAACACTATAACCCTCTCTCCTCCCTCCTCCCCCTAAAATAGAAAACGCGCGAAACGCAACAGATTATTATTGCCCACGAATAACCAAGTTAATTCACTAAATGATGCTCTAGGGCAAAACGTACAAGCTCTGCGCGGTTGCTAGTATCAGTTTTTCTTAGCAGACTGCTGACATACTTTTCTACAGTTCGTGGACTCAAATGAAGTTGATTACCAATTTCTGCATTGGATAAACCCATAGTGAGTAAATTCAAAACTTCTTGCTCTCGATTTGTCAGGTGAAATGAATTTGGCTTTGAGGAAAGTGTCAAAGTTTGGTTATTATCTAGCTGCTGATCTTCTAAGGGTAGCGAAGAGGGACGTAATTGCCACTCGGATTGAATCATCTGCGATCGCTCTAATAAATTTCTCACCATCGCCCCCAATTCGTGCATCTCAAAAGGCTTGGGCAGATATAAATCGCATCCTAGCTGGTAGCCAAGAATCCTTTCCTCAGTACTGGCACGCTCTGTCAGAAATATAACTGGTAATAGCCGAAAAATTGGTGAATAGCGAACTTTCCTAACGAATTCATAACCGTCCAGTCGGGGCATAGTAATGTCTGTAACTATTAAGTGAGGGCGATACTCCTCTACTAAGGACAGTGCCTCTTGACCATCTTCAGCCATAATCACTGAGTAGCCCGCGATTTGTAGATAATCGCTGACTGAAACACGAGTTCCTAAATTGTCATCCGCAACCAAGATTAGCAAAGGCATGAGGTACAGACCGCTAGCACACCTGCTCCTACACTAGGTCAATTCCATCATAAAACTTTATAAATAGACTAAAAGTTTTGCTTCCAGCAACCAGTGCGTAAGCTCATATCAATAGCTTGATCATCGCAGCACAAAGCAAATTTAAAATCCTCAAAAAAAACAGTTGCTTTTTAATATAGTTGTGCTAACATTATTTTTTGTGAGCGAAATGGGTCGGTGCCCGAGGGGTTAATGGGGGCGGACTGTAAATCCGCTGGCTATGCCTACGCTGGTTCAAATCCAGCTCGGCCCACCTCACAAAAAACAAAAAGTAATTAACTACTTTTGAGTTTTTTACTTTTTATTATTTGATTTACAATCGCCCGTGTAGCTCAGTGGTAGAGCACACCCTTGGTAAGGGTGAGGTCACGAGTTCAATCCTCGTCACGGGCTTGTTAAACTATCTACAAAACTATATTTTGATTGATTTATCCTAGCTTTCTATCTATAAAAAGCTAGGATAAATTTTTAGTGATTTGCTCAACTTTATTTGGAACGGGTACGGCAGGACTCGAACCTGCGGCAGGCGACTTAGAAGGTCGCTACTCTATCCATCTGAGTTACGTACCCAAATAATTAACTGTAAGTATACCTAAATTTAGGTAAAAATTGTTACAGTAGGCTGCTAACTTGCACAGTAAAAAATATTATACCGTAAGACAATAACTTTGTAGTTTGAGTTAGCTTAATTATGGTAACAAAATTTTATGCGTACTGATAGAAAATAGCTAAGTACAATTGGCTGAACCTTCAAGGCACTTGGAGGCGCTTATGGGTGAATTTACTCTAGCAACCCGTATAATTAAGCGTTTCAATAGAATTAGGGTATAAATTAAGAGCGTGTGCAGTACACAAGGTAGTCTTGAAAGAAGGATCAGCTATTTCTACTGAAAGCGCCTTGCTGCTCAGTGAGATCAGCGCCAAAATCCTTAGAGATCAGCCAATTGCATAGCAATTACACTTAACTACCCAGCAGATAATAGCTCTGTCAGGAGTCATTTGGCAGTGTCATGTTTATTCTTAAAAGGCAGGATGTTGAAATTTCTAGTGTTCAGCACCCAAATCGGGAGCAGCAAATTCCCATACTTACTTATCAAGCGCAAACTTTTCGCTTGATTAATGTGTTTAGTGCTAATCAGGCAGAAGAAGCTAAGGCTTTCTGGCGGGATCTAACAGATAATCGTGGCAAAGCCTGCGTTCTACTGGAAGAGCCAGACCGCTACAGTGTTTGGGGCAAAATCCGTTTAGACCAACTAGCAAATGAGGCTACTCCTGATGTCAAGATAGTGGCGTTTACGCAAGCGTGTTTATTGGTGTTACAAACGATCACTCTTGAGATAGAGGATCTACTAGGCACTAGACAAGCTGGATTATTTCAAAAAGATCTGGTTGCTGTATTTCGCCAAGGGCATTTTCCTCAAGCCAATTCACCCGAAGCAGTCAACCATTTACTCACTATGGACCCATTGGCAAGCCTACAGGTTCCTCCTTGGGAAGAACATCATCTGACTACCCTCTTGCAAGAACTCTACCGCCTTGGAAAACAGTATTTTGGTAACACTAATTTTTCTGAGGGAGTCGGCGATATATTACAAGATATGCCAGCAGCAGATCGCACTCAATTTATTAGTTGGCTGAAGCAATCTCCACAAGGTAAAGTATGGCGATAATCAATCAAAGCTTGAAGAACTTTACCAAAAAATTGGGTTTAAAGCCCCGTCCTTTACCGTAGCGGAGGAGGGCTTTTAATTAAAATTAATATTTTATCTGCAATATTGGGTGATAAAATTGCTGCATGATAACTAGAGAAGCCAAGCTACTGAACGGTAATAAAAAGCAATACTTAGCTCTTGATAACGCCATTAGAACAGCACAATTTATCGTAATAAAGCGGTGCGCTACTGGATGGACAATCAAGGGGTAAGTAAAGCCGATTTGTACACGCTATGTAAAGACTTAGCTAAAGAGTTTGATTTTGCTAAAAAACTAAATTCTTCAGCGCGTCAAGCTAGTGCCGAAAGAACTTGGCAATCTATTTCTAGTTTTTATAGTCGTTGCCAGAAAAAGGAGAAGAAAAAAGGATATCCCAAATTTCAAAAACATTGCAGATCTGTAGAGTACAAGGTATCGGGATGGGTACTATCTAAAGATTGCATGAGCATAACCTTTAGAGATGGCTTTAATATCGGTACATTATCTCTGTACTGTAATAAACAAACAAGAGAGGATTTGTTCAGACTAAAGATCAATCGGGTTCGGGTAGTAAAAAGAGCAGATGGTTATTACGCACAATTTTGCTTTGATGCTGCTCGCAAGGAAAAAAGAGTATATACAGGTAAAGTTGTCGCGCTAGATGTCGGTTTGAAATATTTCATCAAAGATCAGAATGATAACTCTGTTATTTATCCTCAATATTTGCGTAAGTATGAATCTCGTTTAAAAAAGTTGCAACGACTGGTTAGTAAGAAATTTAATAAGGATAGAAAACCTCAATCTAATAATTACCATAGAGCAAGAATTCGACTAGGAAAACTCCACCTAAAGGTTCAAAGACAACGTAAAGACTGGGCAATAAAGCTTGCTCGGTGCGTGGTGACATCAAACGATGTCGTAGTTTATGAAGACTTGCAGGTGTCGAATATGGTCAAAAATCATGATTTGGCTAAGTCGATTTCTGATGCTGGTTGGTATCAGTTCATTCAATGGCTGAATTACTACGGCAAGATTTGGGACAAGGTAATAGTAGCGGTGTCACCTAAATATACATCCCAAGATTGCTCAAGTTGTGGTCATCGGGTGAAAAAGTCACTTAGTACCAGAACACATTCATGCCCTAATTGTAAAATAGAAATTTGTCGTGATACAAACGCGGCGCAAAATATTTTAAAAAAGGGTATGAAAATTCTAGGGACGCAGTGGCAAAACAGTACCTTTGGGCAAAAGGGATCTGCCTTGAAAGAGGAAAAGCATGGGGAGAAGACCACCTCTGCTTTTGACGGGCAACCTGATACAGTAAGTGGATTTCAGTGAACCATGAATAAGAATCCACGTACTTCAGTGCGTGGAGTATGTCAACACTATTGAAATGCCATACTGGCATTAAAGCAGGTAATTTTTTACCACATATTAATAGTGATTTTTTGAGTCCTTATAACTTAACAATTGTTAGCTAATATTTTGGAAGTCTTATGAGTAGCTCTGTAGAAAAGTCATCAAGTCCTAACTCTCTGCTGAGTGGTCAGAATGTTGTCTATGCAGGAATTGCTTGGTCTGTACTAGCCTTATTATTTTACCTGCTGTTTAGCATCTCTGTACCAGGCGAAGAGCGCCCGTTTTGGTACTCAATGGGTACCTATTTTTTTGAAGAAGTACCATTTTTAGCAGCCGCTTTACTATGTTTTAGAAATTGGCGTAGCCCTCAAATTGCCAGTGGGCGTAATGTCTGGCTGGGAATTGGTCTAGGATTATTGTCATTTTTTATCGGAAACTTATTCTTTGGCTGGTGGGAGTTATATTGGGGTTTAGATCCTGCCGTATCACCAGGAGATTTATTCTATGTACTTTTTTATGTCTGCCTTGGCTGTGGTCTGGTGTTAGCTATACTACCCAGACGTTTAAATTTAGAGCCTTGGCAATGGGCAACAGTGATTGCAAGTGCAGTAAGTGCGATCGCTCTTGCTATCTGGCTTTTATCATCTCCCCCAGCAAACGCGCAGGAAGCTAGTGCGATCGCGCAGCCTGCGCGTAGCGCGATCGCCTCAACACCCATAACCCAACAGCGAGATTCTAATACGCCATCCCAAACCTTGATTGCTCAAAAAGCACCCAACGTTAAAGTAACTCCAAAAGCACCAGCTACAAAGGCTCCACCAGTACCAGCCAATACATCTAAAAATCAACCGCCTGGATGGGTATTATCACTAGAAAAAGTTTTGGAACCCCTAGCAGCACCTCTAAGTTTGTTTTATATTGCTGGTGATGTTTTCCTTTTGATCATTGCTGCATTACTTTTGTTAGCATTTTGGGGTGGACGTTTTGCTCAATCTTGGCGGATGATTGCAGCCGCCGCCTTTTCGTTCTACATTGCAGATATGTGGTTTACTTATGCCACTGATCATATTACTGATTACCAAAGTGGATTTCTGCTAGAAGTATTTTGGGTGTTCAGTGGTGTTTTGTTTGCCATTGGCGCTGCTTTAGAATATGACAACTCCATCCGTTCTCGCCGCGCTGGGCGTAAACGGGCTTAGAAATCTGTAGCATGAGTCCAAGAAAACTCTCTGAATCAGACAAGCAAGAAATTCTTACTCTGTATCGGCAATTACCAGAGACGACCTCAACTTTGGCAAGCCGCTACGGTGTAAGTAGTTCTACTATTAGCCGCCTCCTGAAAACCACCTTGTCAGAAGAGGAATATGAAGGGCTAATCCAACAAAAGCGTACTACTCGCACTCCTAGTATTTCTGCTGAAGTTATCCCAGAGGTAACCGAAAAGTTAGTTGAGCCTGAGCCGAAAATATCTGTCTCAGCCCCAATACTTAGGCGCTTGCGCCGTCGTTCCTCGGCGGAATCAACCTCACTAGATATGTTTGAGGAGACTGAAGCTGAAGCTACTGAACCGCCATTGGAACCTAGAGCAGCTTCAAATAACATCAACAATGAGTTTTTTGAAACCATTGTTGATGAAAAACCAGCTAGTGCCTATAACGAAATGGTCGATGGTTCTGCTCAGGCAGAAGTTCATGCCTTAGAAGAGATGATCAGGGAAGATATAAGTGATTTAGACGATGAGGAGGAAGACTTACAAGACCTTGACGACGAAGATTGGGGAGATGATCCAGACGACGATGATACAGAGGACATTACTGATCAACAGCAAATAGGCTCATTTATCACAGAATTTCGTGATAATAACATCCAAGTTTTACCTCTATCCCAAGCTCATCTTCCTAAAATTTGCTACTTGGTAGTTGATAAAGCTGCGGAGTTAATAGCTCGACCATTGAGAGACTTTAGCGACTTGGGTAGAATTCCAGCAGGCGAAGTTCAGCAAAAAACACTGCCAGTTTTTGATAACCATAGGGTTGCTAGGCGTTTTTCTAACCGCACCCAAAGAGTAATTAAGATTCCTGATAGTAGAATGCTTCAAAAAGCTTGCTCTCATCTACAAGCTAAAGGAATAACTCGATTGCTAATTCATGGTCAAGTTTATTCCTTGTTATAAACAAGAGCGCAGTTCAGCAAGCGTTCATCAACATCAAATAAGCCCAATTTTGGGTAAAACATTCAGCATACAGCCATCTAATTATCAAGGCTGTATGCTGAATGCTTTGGGATATAGGTATACAGATACAAAATCCGTATTTATACGGAGTTGATTAATCTATCTTATAAGTTAATAAACTGAATTACTTTATTTAAAAAATCTTTATCAAATATTTGTAACGTAGCTACTATAACTTTCCAATAATCAAAAATATACATAGTAAAATTTTTATTAATGAGGTAAATAATTTTAAATTAAGCTTTATGTGAAAACCATCTCCTTTGTAAATTATTACAACAAAAATGCCCTCATAAAAAACTAAAAATCTCTCAGCTTAATTTAAAAATATAAATTTTTACAAATTTACACATAGGAGTTCTCATACCATGAAGGTGAATCATTTACTGAGACTTTATGAACAAGGGAACAGAGACTTTAGTGGCGCTGATCTTAGAGGTGTTGATCTTAGCGGAGTTACTTTAATTGGGGTTAACCTCACTGCGGCTAACTTAATGGGAGCTAATCTCAGCCGAGCTTTTTTAACTAAGTCAGATTTAAGCAATGCTAACCTGAATTGGGCTAACTTGAGTTATGTCAAGATGAACGAGGCTAAACTCGTAGAGGCAGATTTGACCAAAGCTAACCTAAGTGGCGCTTTCATGGTTAAGTCAAAATTACCACACGCTAAACTTAGTGGTGCTAATCTAACTGCTGTTAACCTCCGAGGCGCTAACCTCTTTGGTGCTAATCTTTGTGGTGCTTGCTTGCAAAAAATTAATCTGCGAGAAGCAAATCTTAGCGGTGTTAATTTAAGCTGGGCTAATCTTTATGAAGCTAGACTGAGTGGCGCACAGTTGTCTGGTGCATCTTTAAAGGGTGTTAACTTAAGTAAAGCTTTCTTAAAGGGAGTAGATCTTAATGGAGTAGCTTTGGAAGGAGTTAACCTCAGCCAAGCAAGATTGGGTGATGCTAATCTCGAAGGTGCTAATTTAGTAGCTGCTGATCTTAGAGGCGCACATCTACGGTTAGTTAATTTGCAAGGTGCAGACTTAACGGGTGCTAATTTAGTAGGCGCTTCTTTAGAACAAGCAAATTTGACTTGGACAATTTTAAGTAAAGCTGACTTGAGAGATGCTAACCTGAGTGAGGCAAAGTTGAAGGGTGCAAACTTGGAAGGCGCGAAATTATATGGTGCAATTCTGCCTGAATTAGCAAAAAATTTTTTATCCCTTTCAATTAGTAGTACAGTAGAGAGCCACCAATTAGCACAAGCAAGCTTTACTTGAGAAAAAATAAGTTTTGCTCTATTTATAACAGGTGATGGATAAGGATTTTAGTAAAACTGATTATGTAGTAATATTGGTAACTGCTAGTTCTCGGCAAGAGGCGGAGGCGATTGCGCTACGCGCACGCTGCTCGAACGCACAAGCTTTAGTTGCAGATAAGTTAGCTGCTTGTGTTAGCTTTACACAAATACATTCTGTCTATACATGGCAAGGTAAAGTTAACTCAGATGATGAGTGGCAGTTAGTTATTAAAACTCATATAGATAAATTTTCCCAGCTAGAAACTAAAGTTAAAGAAATTCACTCTTACGAAGTGCCAGAAATTATTGCTTTACCAATAGTTGCAGGTTCTCTGCCATACTTAAGTTGGATTTCAGAACAAGTCAATAGTTAATTTTTTATCAGCGATATTTCCAAAAAGCAGTAACTCTTTCTTGCCACTGTTGCCAGTAATTTATAATATCTTCTGGTTGAAACCAAAAAATTTCTGCTGGTAATTCAGGAATAGCTACAACTAAAAGGGCATGGTTGATCTTGATACCATGTTCTTGATAACACTGATTAGCTGCTCCACAATAAGCTGCTAGTTGTAGAGGAGCATCATATAAACGCTCAAGTGATTTTTTAGGCTTATCAGCCGTTTTCCAATCACAAATACAGGGAATACCTTGATAACTTGCTACACAATCTACGCGCCCAGCATAGCGTAAGTTGTTGTGAAATACATATCCTTCAACTAATTTGACTTCATCAATATCTTGTAAAACTGGTTCGATGCTATCCCAATAAGGCAAGATTGTTTCAGTGCAGACAGCATCTTCGCCAAGTAAATACCGTTGAATGTGTTTATGAATTGATGTACCACGACGACTAGCATTAGTAGTAATGCTGTTAGCTTCTTCTGTACCAACTCGTTGTCGCCAATTAAATAATGCTTCTCTTGCTGCTTGCGGTTTGGTAGCGTTAAGGATGGTTGTGACACTAGGAAAGCGATCGCCCTGAGCATCAACATAGTATTGTTTCCCATTTTCCCGCATTGTTTTAGCACGGTATGAGGGCAAAAGTTGAATATTTGCAGGCATTATCTAAATTTTGGACATTACTAACTATTCGTCATTGTGACAATTTACTGTGAACTAAATTTATATAAATAGCTGTAGATCAAGAAATAGTTGAGGTAGTAATCCACCCCTAAATATTGTTAATTTTTGTAAAATATAGATAAATCTGTTTTTATTCTATTAAAAAAAGCCTATGTCCTCCACCAAGACTGAGTTTCCAGAATCGGTTCAAAATACTCAATCTCAGTCATCTCAGGAATCATGGCAAATCAAGCTGCTTTACGATAGTGATTGTCCGTTATGTATGCGAGAAGTCAACTTTTTGCAAAAACGAGATGCTGGTAGAGGGTTAGTTGCATTTGTGGATATTGCCGATAGCAGTTACGCCCCCGAAATGAATGGAGGTATAGATTATAAGACAGCAATGGGGCGGATTCATGCCGTACTAGCTGACGGTACAGTAATTAAAAATGTCGAGGTATTCCGTCGAGTATATGAAATTTTAGGTATGGGATGGATCTACGCCGCGACTAAGTTGCCTATTATTGGTGCGATTATTGATAAGTTATATGAAATTTGGGCTGATTGGCGGTTGGCTTTAACTGGAAGACCAAATTTAGCGACAATTGTTGCAAATCGTCAGCAGCGTATTGAATGTGAGATAGAAGGACGTTGCAGAATTAGTGAGGACGAAAAATAGCTGATCTAAGAGGAGAGTGCGATCGCACCTACGGATAGTACTTGTTTCAAAATTTACGTGAAACAAACGCTACTAAAGTTACTAACTATAATAATTTATCTATCTAAATTTCTAAAGCCGATGAGCGGATTTGAACCGCCGACCGTTCGATTACGAATCGAATGCTCTACCACTGAGCTACATCGGCATTGACAATTTTTGATTATAGCATCTTTACGGAAAAAATTAAGCACTATGAAAGCACTTAATAAAGAAATGCTTTTAACAATCTGGCGCTATTGTCAATGATTAAATTATAACTACGTTACTTGAGCAGACAATTAAGCTTAATATGCTTAATCATTAATGGCATTGAGTAACACTTCAGCTAATGTCATGTCTGCCATATCATCTATAGTAATTGCATCACAAATATCAAATTTTGCTCCAGCGCCTTGCAATTCGTCATCCAACGCCTTGAGAAAGCGAGTTGCAGTTGCATCTGAACCTACTTGAATGAGCGAAATAGCTAATTCTTCATCTCGATCCATTTGGCGCGATGCTTCAATAATTGCCCGCATTACAGCTTTGCGATCGTCGGGTTCGCCATCGGTAACTACTAAAATTGTTTCACCACCAGCTTTAGTTTGACCTGCTGCTTTGTTTTGAAAGTAGTGTGCGATCGCATCTTGTAGCACACCAGCTAAGTTTGTAGTACCAGCCGGATCATTTTCTTGAAATAGTTGCTCTACTTTACTGGAAGTAACATTTTCATAGCGTTTGAACCTGCTAGAAAACAGATAAACCGTAATCCCATCTGGATCAAACTGTTCACATTTCCTTGCTAAAGCTAAGGTAGACTCTTGCGCGGAATCCCAACGACTTCTACCACCTGGTTGATCTGGGGTAGACATACTACCACTTTTATCAATAATTAAAGTGTAATCACGGTCTTGCATACAAGTAACCTCATTAAATAAAAGATTTGAGATTTTGGCTATCAACCTCAAATCTATTTTCCAGATAGCAGTTAGTCATTAATAGCGTTAAGCAAAACTTCAGTGAGGGTAAAGTTTTCCATATCATCAAGAGTTATGGTATCAACTAAATCAAATTTTGCCCCAGCGCCTTGAAGTTCATCATCTAATACTTTCAAAAACCGAGTAGCAGTTGCATCGTTTCCTACTTGAATGAGTGAAATTGCTAATTCTTCATCTCGATCCATGTGACGCGATGCTTCTATAATTACCCTCATCACTGCTTTACGGTCATCTGGTTCCCCATCAGTAATTACTAAAATTGTCTCGCCATTTGCCTTAGTTTGTCCAGCAGCTTTTCTTTGGAAATATTTATCAGTCGCATCTTTAAGTACGCCCGCTAAGTCAGTAGTACCAGAAGGGTCATTTTCCTGAAATATTTGTGCGACTTTTTCGGCGGTTACGTCGTCGAAGCGTTTAAAGCGACCGGAAAATAGATAAACTGTTATGCCATCTGGATCAAACTGTTCGCATTTTCTTGCCAATGCTAAGGTAGACTCTTGAGCAGCATTCCAGCGACTTCTACCACCTGGTTGATCAGGTGTAGACATACTGCCACTTTTATCAATAATTAAGGTATAATCACGGTCTTGCACGACTGAACCTCCTTGCACCATAGAGATTATCTCCAGGAATTATCAGGACTTCCACATCTAGCCTATACGACGTTATAGCTAATTATCAGCTTTTAGATAAAAATCTCAAGATTAGGGGAATGCGATCGCAAATCATCTCATACACTATTCTCATCCTAATGAAGCGAAGATACTGCATAACTTAAGCAATTTAGTCAACGATCGCATTTAACAAAACTTCTCTTAACGTCATATCTTCCATATCATCAATCGTTACAGTATCAACAATATCAAACTTCGCACCAGCACTTTGCAACTCATCATCTAATACTTTCAAAAATCGAGTTGCATCACTATCATTACCAACTTGAATAAAAGAAATAGCTAATTCTTCATCACGATCCATCTTTCGCGATGCTTCTATAATTACCTTCATAACAGCTTTGCGATCGTCTGGTTCGCCATCTGTTACTACTAAAATTGTTTCTCCATTTTGCTTAGTTTGACGCGCTGTTTTTCGTTGAAAGTAACTATTAATTGCATCTGTCAACACACCTGCTAAGTCAGTGCGCCCAGAAGGTTCGTTTTCTTGGAAAATTTGAGTAACTTTATTAGCAGTTACATTATCGTAGCGTTTGAAACGACCTGAAAATAGGTAAAGAGTTATCCCATCTGGATCAAACTCTTCACATTTACTCGCGATCGCCAGCGTAGACTCTTGCATCACATTCCAGCGACTTTTCCCCCCAGGCTGGTCTTTAATCGACATACTGCCACTTTTGTCGATAATTAAGGTATAATCACGATTTTCTAGCATGAAAATATTCCTTCTTAGCTTTATATTCTTTAAAGGTATCAAACCTTAGAACTTAAGCTAGGAAGTTGTACAGATAAAATAATAGTTTTTTCAGCTAAAACCAGTAGCGATCGCACTTAGAGTTAGCTTAGGCAGAAACCAAAGTATTTTGTAAAGGCTTCCAACTAAAAACGCGATCGCCTCCAAGTTCCAAAACTACTTTTACCTTCGGTTCTAAATTAGGTAAATTTACCAAAAACTCCCGCTCTTGGCTAGAAAGCACCTGTCCATCTACAATCCAAAGAACTAATCCCTTGGAATGTGGGGGTAACTGCTCTAATTGAGAATTTACTATCGGCGGAACATAAAAAACACGGATATCCTTCTTACCTAAATGAGGGGGACGAACACCATGAACACCCGTTAAATACATAGCCAAGTCACCCAGCCCTCGCGCTTCCAAACGGTAAGTAACATAACCAGCAGCCCGTAAACGGCGCTGATAACGTCCCTCAAATCCCCCCTCTAACGGCGCATAAACTCCCACAGCACCTGACTTTTGTAAATCACGAATGAAGGCTTTACCAGTTGTGATCAGTGCCATAAAATAACATCCTCACCGCGCTTTAAGTTTTGTTAATCGTTGCTGAGGATTAATTATAGTTGTCTAGCGACTGCCCATCAACTGTGTATGAAAATAATTAGTTTGATTAGGACTAGACAATTGTAAAGATTTAGTTTATATTGTTTGATCGTGGTCAAAATTTCTGGCTGCTAAAGCCACTGAAGTTGGTAATTAGGTAGAGTGAGTATTTAACCTCAAGCTTTTGGTGAAAGATACCATTAATATTGGCTATCCGTAATCTACAGGCAAAAATTGTGATAAATCTCTCGTCTGAGCCTGGGTTAATTAGCCCGAAAGACACTCTCACCCAAATACCCAATTCAGTTTTTGCAAAGCTGCCTCGATGGGATACTAAGTAGCTTGCTACTTAAGTCCACACGAGATATAGCAGCTAACATAGCTTGTGTCAGACTTTTATAGTCGCTTCGCTAATTATCTAGCAAAGCTAGACTGGAGAGAAGATTGCCCCTGACCTAGTTAGGGGTAGATATTTCTGTCGGTGGCGACACAGCTAATTGCAAAACTGCGGATTCTTCCGCTAATTTTAATCCGTATTTAAATGTAGTTTCTCAAAAGGGGAGACTCTAACCCAGTGTCTGTAGGTATTCTTGGCACCAAACTCGGCATGACCCAAGTGTTTGACGAAGCAGGTAAAGCAATTCCTGTCACCGTCGTTCAAGCAGGTCCATGCACTGTCACACAAGTCAAAACTAAGGAAACAGATGGCTATACTGCCATCCAACTTGGCTACAAACAAGTAAGAGAAAAAACGCTAAGTAAGCCAGAATTAGGGCATTTAGCGAAATCAGGCGCAGCACCATTGCGCCATTTACAGGAGTATCGTCTAGACGATGCCTCTAACTTTCAACTTGGTCAAGAACTGAAGGCAGACCTCTTCAGTAACGGTGAAGTTGTAGACGTAATTGGCACCAGTATTGGTCGTGGCTTTGCTGGTTATCAAAAACGCCACAACTTTAAACGTGGTCCAATGTCGCACGGTTCCAAAAACCATCGACAACCAGGTTCAATTGGTCCAGGTACTACACCTGGTCGTGTTTATCCTGGTAAAAAAATGGCAGGGCGTTTAGGTGGTGTACAGGTAACTATTCGCAAGTTGACCGTAGTGCGCGTAGATGCAGAACGCAATTTGTTACTGATCAAAGGAGCAGTTCCAGGAAAACCTGGTGCATTGCTAAACATTGTGCCTGAGAACAAGGTAGGTCGTTAATAGCTGTCTGTTAATCAGTCGTCAGTGGTCAGTTAGCTGGCTGTTCGATTTTTACAAAGAAAGCAAGCGATCAAAGCTGATGGCTAATATCTGATAGCTGATAGCTATTTGGGGGAGAAAAAATATGGTTAACTGTGTAGTGCGTAATTGGCAAGGAGAAGAAGTCTCAGAGGCAACACTCGAATTAAGAGTTGCTAAAGAAGACAACGCATCTCATATTGTCCATAGAGCCTTGGTTAGGCAAATGACCAATGCTCGTCAAGGTACGGCTAGCACGAAAACTAGAGCAGAAGTTAGAGGCGGTGGACGGAAACCCTGGAGACAAAAGGGAACAGGCCGCGCCCGTGCTGGTTCTATTCGTTCGCCATTGTGGCGTGGTGGTGGCGTAATTTTTGGACCTAAACCCAGAGATTATGACCTCAAAATGAACCGTAAAGAATTACGTCTAGCACTCAAAACGGCTTTAATGAGCCGGACTGAAGACTTGATCGTAGTTGAAGACTTTGCCGACAAGTTGGCTAGACCAAAAACAAAAGAATTATTAGAAGCGATCGCCCGTTGGGGAGTATCTCTAGACGCGAAAATCTTGCTGATCGTCTCTCAGTCTGAAGAAAACGTTAATTTGTCAGCTAGAAATGTAGCTAACCTGAAGTTAATTCCAGTTAACAACTTAAACGTTTATGACTTGCTAGCGGCTGACAACATTGTAGCCACAGCATCCGCACTTGCAAAAATCCAGGAGGTTTACAGTGACTAGAGTTAGCCCCCGCGACCTGCCAGATTTAGTGCGGTGTCCGATTGTCACCGAAAAAGCGACACAGCTACTAGAGCAGAACAAGTACGTTTTTGATGTCGTTCCCAAAGCGACTAAGCCAGACATTAAAGCAGCAATTGAAAGTTTGTTTGATGTTAAGGTTACAAGCGTAAACACTCTCCATAAACCACCTAAAAAGCGTCGTGTAGGCAAATTTTTAGGATATAAACCACATTACAAGCGAGCAATTGTAACTCTCGCTGAGGGAGATTCAATCACCCTGTTCCCAGAGGTTTAATCTTTAAACTGAGTAAATCTAACCAGATTACCTCACGTCAACCAAGCCCAATTTTTAAATTGGTAGCTTTTAATCCCCAATTCGCAATCAGTTATGGGTACTCGTTCTTATCGGCCATATACGCCAGGAACTCGTGAGCGGATCGTCTCAGATTTTGCTGAGATTACGCGCAGTGAGCCGGAAAAATCACTAACTAAGTTTGAACATCGCGCTAAAGGTCGCAATAATCGTGGTGTAATTACCAGCCGCCGTCGCGGTGGTGGTCACAAACGCCTTTATCGTCAAATTGACTTTCGTCGGGATAAGCACAATATCCCCGCCAAAGTAGCCTCTATTGAATACGATCCCAACCGTAACGCTCGGATCGCCCTTCTCTATTATCAAGATGGAGAAAAGCGGTATATTCTGCATCCTGCGGGATTGGAAGTCGGTACACTTATTGTTTCTGGCGCTGATGCTGCCATTGAAATTGGTAATGCTTTACCGCTATCCAAAATTCCTTTAGGAACCACAGTTCATAATGTGGAATTGCACGCAGGCAAAGGTGGACAAATCGTTCGCGCTGCTGGTGCTTCTGCTCAAGTCGTGGCTAAAGAAGGGGACTATGTTACTCTCAAGCTACCTTCTAGTGAAGTCAGATTGATACGCAAAGAGTGCTATGCCACCATTGGACAAGTTGGCAATGCTGATCTTAGAAACCTAAGTGCTGGTAAAGCAGGTTGGAATCGCTGGAAAGGTCGCCGCCCGAAAGTCAGAGGTAGCGTAATGAACCCAGTGGATCACCCGCATGGTGGTGGTGAAGGTAGGGCTCCTATTGGAAGAAGTGGACCTGTAACACCTTGGGGTAAACCCACATTGGGCTACAAAACACGCAATCCCAAGAAAGCAAGCAATTCTCTGATTGTCCGCCGTCGTCGTAAATCTTCTAAGCGCGGTCGTGGTGGTCGCCAATCTTAATAGTTTTGAGTTGAGAATTGTGAGTATTGAAGTTAAAGAGGTATTCTCTAAAATTCAAAACTCAAAATTTAAAACTCACGATTTAACTGAAGAAACTAGCTAAGAATTCAAAGTATAACTATGGGTCGTTCTCTTAAAAAAGGTCCCTTTATTGCGGATCATCTGCTGACAAAAATTGAAAAGCTCAACGCCAAAGGCGAAAAACAAGTGATCAAAACTTGGTCACGTGCTTCAACAGTTTTGCCCCAGATGGTAGGACACACGATCGCCGTTCATAACGGTCGTCAGCACGTACCTGTTTTTCTCAATGAGCAAATGGTAGGTCATAAGTTGGGTGAATTCGCTCCAACTCGCACCTTTAGAGGACACTCTAAGAGTGATAAAAAGGCAGGTCGATAAAATTAGCAATTAGCGATTAGTGATTAGCATAAAGTGAATCTTGATATTAAACAATTTTGAGATGCAACTAATTTAATAACAGCTAAAAACTAACAGCTAACAGCTTAAGGAGAAACTATGGCAGTTAAAAATACTGAAGAAGTAAAAGCGATCGCTCGTTACATTCGCATATCCCCTTTTAAGGTGCGCCGAGTTCTCGATCAAATTCGCGGACGCTCATACAGAGAAGCCCTAATCATTTTAGAGTTTATGCCTTACCGGGCTTGCGAACCCGTGCTGAACGTTCTACGTTCTGCTGTTGCCAACGCCGAACACAACGCTAATCTTGATCCAGCCAAGCTAGTAGTATCTCAAGCTTTTGCAGACCAAGGGCCAGCACTAAAACGCTTTCGTCCACGCGCTCAAGGCAGAGCTTATAAAATTCGCAAGCCAACCTGTCACATCACTGTAGCTGTGGCAGAACTAAACGATAAATAGTTTAGTTCTTAGTTTTGAGACGATTGTTTGCTCTTCAAACAGTTTTCATCTAATAACTAACAACTAAAAATTTTGGATTAGAGGAAGTATTTGTGGGACAGAAAATTCATCCAGTTGGTTTTAGGCTAGGAATTACCCAAGAGCATCGCTCTAGGTGGTTCGCCGATGCCAAGCATTATCCAGAATTGCTTCAAGAAGACCATAAAATTCGGCAGTATGTCGAAAAAACCTTAAGCAATGCTGGAATTTCTCAAGTAAGAATTGAGCGTAAAGCGGATCAAATTGAGTTAGAAGTACATACAGCTAGACCAGGGGTTGTAGTTGGTCGTGGTGGTACAGGTATTGAGTCATTGCGTACTGGCTTGCAAACCGCATTGGGTGGAAATCGCTCTATTCGGATCAACGTTGTAGAAGTTGCCCGCGTAGATGCTGAAGCTGGACTAATTGGTGAGTACATTGCTCAACAACTTGAACGCCGTGTATCTTTCCGCCGAGTTGTTAGACAAGCAATTCAACGCGCTCAACGGGCTGAAGTTCAAGGTATTAAAATCCAGGTAAGTGGTCGCTTAAACGGTGCAGAAATTGCCCGTACCGAATG
This sequence comes from Crinalium epipsammum PCC 9333, assembly GCF_000317495.1. Taxonomy (GTDB): domain Bacteria; phylum Cyanobacteriota; class Cyanobacteriia; order Cyanobacteriales; family PCC-9333; genus Crinalium; species Crinalium epipsammum. Next base: position 2,619,205 of record NC_019753.1, on the reverse strand, counting down.
GACTCGTGAAGGTCGTGTGCCTTTGCACACCTTACGCGCTGACATCGACTATGCTTATCGCACTGCTAAAACCATTTATGGAATTTTAGGAGTCAAAGTCTGGATATTTAAAGGGGAAATTATCCCTGGTCAGGAAGATCAAGCAGCAGCTAACACGGCTCAACCTAAACGTCGCCAACAGCGTCGTCGCCAGCAATTTGAAGACCGCTCTAGTGAAGGATGAGTTTTAAATAATCAAAAATGAAAACAGACGACTAATTGCTGTTTGTTTCCATACCTGATTAGTGATTCATGTTTCATAATTCGTACCTCACACTTTCCTCGTCATGTTAAGTCCTAGAAGAACGAAATTTCGCAAACAACAGCGTGGGCGGATGGAAGGTCTAGCCACTCGCGGTAGCACGTTGAATTTTGGCGACTTTGGGCTTCAGGCTGTAGAACCAGCTTGGATTACTTCTCGCCAAATTGAAGCAAGCCGTCGTGCCATGAACCGCTATCTGCGTCGGGGTGGCAAAATTTGGATTCGGATATTTCCTGATAAACCAGTCACAATGCGCCCAGCCGAAACCCGTATGGGTTCTGGTAAAGGCTCACCTGAGTTTTGGGTGGCCGTTGTCAAGCCAGGGCGGATTATGTTTGAAATCAATGGCGTTCCCGAAGCCACTGCCCGTGAGGCTATGCGTTTGGCTTCTCATAAGTTGCCAATTAAAACAAAATTTATTTCTCGTGAAGAAGGGAGCGTCTGAGTAATGCCTCTACCAAAAGTAGCAGATGCTAGAAAATTAAACGATCAAGAACTGCTAGATGAAATTGTAGCGGTCAAGCGGCAACTGTTTGAGTTGCGGTTCCAACAAGCAACTCGACGTTTGGAAAAGCCACACCAGTTTAATCATGCCCGCCACAGACTAGCTCAATTGATGACTGTGGAACATGAGCGCAAACTGGCTCATGCCCAAACGACCAGTGCTGACTCAGAACCGTCACAGGTCTAATTATTGAGGAGTAGGTGACATGGCAGTAAAAGAACGAGTTGGTTTAGTTGTCAGCGACAAAATGGATAAAACCGTTGTAGTGGCAATAGAAAACCGCTCATCCCATACTAAGTATGGAAAAATAGTAGTCCGTACAAAGCGATATAAAGCTCACGACGAAGAAAACAAGTGCAAAGAAGGCGATCGGGTTCGGATTCAAGAAACCCGCCCACTCAGCCGCACTAAACGTTGGGTCGTTGCTGAAATCCTGAACAGCACATCTCAATCCTAAATAGCTGGCGTGCTGTTAGCTGTTAGCAGTTAGCTAATTGCTAATCACTAATCGCTCTCTACTAACAACTAACAACTGTAAGGAAGATAACAATGATTCAACAAGAGTCTTATCTAAATGTGGCGGATAATAGTGGCGCACGTAAATTGATGTGCATCCGCGTATTAGGTTCTGGTAATAGGCGTTACGGTGGCGTAGGCGATGTGATCATTGCTGTCGTTAAGGATGCCATTCCCAACATGGCGGTGAAAAAGTCAGACGTAGTTAGAGCAGTGATTGTTCGGACTAAAAAGACTATGCGCCGCGAAAGTGGCATGAGTATTCGCTTTGACGATAATGCTGCTGTGCTGATCAACCCTGAAGGTAATCCTAGAGGGACACGGGTATTTGGTCCCGTAGCGCGTGAACTACGCGACAAAAACTTTACTAAAATCGTTTCTCTGGCTCCAGAGGTACTTTAAATGGCAAATACTATGGGCAAAGGCGCTAAAAAAGGTGCCAAGAATCTACCTCTGCATTCTAAAATGCACGTAAAAAAAGGTGATACTGTTCAAGTAATTTCTGGGCGGAACAAAGGGAAAGTCGGCGAAATTATCAAATCACTTCCCCAACTTAGCCAAGTAGTTGTTAAAGGGGTAAACGTTAAAACTAAGCACGTTAAACCCCAACAAGAAGGAGAGTCTGGTCAAATCGTCACTTTTGAAGGACCAATTCACAGTTCAAATGTGATGCTTTATTCGACTAAACAAAAAGTAGCCAGCCGCGTCTGTTATACATTTACTGAAGATGGACGCAAAGTAAGAATGCTGAAAAAAACTGGTGAAATTATTGATTAGTAGTTAGCCTTAACTAACAGCTAAAAGCTAAAAGCAGGAAATTAATTAAGTTCCTGACCAAGCCCAGGAACGACTAGGATACACAATCATGGCACAACGACTAAAAACCCAGTATCAAGAGACTATAGTACCCAAGCTGATGGAACAGTTTGGTTACGCAAATATCCATCAAGTACCTAAATTAATCAAGGTTACAGTTAATAGAGGTCTTGGGGAGGCATCTTCTAACGCTAAGGCGCTGGAATCTTCTTTGAGTGAAATTGCGCTGATTACTGGTCAAAAACCAGTGGTAACGCGAGCTAAAAAAGCGATCGCAGCTTTTAAACTCCGCCAAGGTATGCCTGTTGGAGTTATGGTGACACTGCGATCAGACCGGATGTATGCCTTTGTAGATCGATTAATTAATCTAGCACTGCCTAGAATTAGGGACTTTCGAGGCATTAGTCCCAAAAGCTTTGATGGGCGCGGAAACTATAGCTTAGGCATTAGAGAACAGCTAATTTTTCCTGAAGTAGAATACGACAGAATCGATCAAATTCGCGGCATGGATATTTCCATTATTACTACAGCAAATACCGACGAAGAGGGCCGCGCCTTACTCAAAGAAATGGGAATGCCCTTCCGGGATAGTTAAGGCAGTTTCAATTAAAGAGGCAAAAATGGCGGCTAACGACACAATTGCAGATATGCTAACTCGCATTCGGAATGCGAATCTTGCACGGCATCAAACAACAGAAATACCAGCTACAAAAATGACCCGTAGTATTGCCAAAGTCTTGAAAGATGAAGGCTTTATTACTGAATTTGAAGAAGCGGGCGAAGGCGTTAAGAAAAACCTGGTGGTTTCCTTAAAATATAAGGGCAAAAACCGTCAACCAATTGTTACAGCGTTAAAGCGAATCAGCAAACCAGGGTTGCGTGTTTACTCAAATCGTAAAGACCTACCCCGTGTGTTGGGCGGTATTGGCATCGCAATTATTTCTACCTCCAGTGGCATTATGACTGACCGCGAAGCGCGTCGTCAGGGACTGGGTGGAGAAGTGCTTTGTTATGTATGGTAAATCTCAGCACTCAGAAGTCAGAAATCAAACTAACTTTTCTGAATTCTTTTTTCTGGGTTCTGAATTTTTAAGGAGTAAGCATTCATGTCTCGGATTGGCAAGCGCCCCATTAATATTCCTGGTAAAGTGACGGTGGCGATTGAAGGTCAGCACGTCGGAGTTAAAGGACCAAAAGGTGAACTATCCAGGGTTTTGCCTGCTGAAGTCACAGTAGAGCAGGAAGGGGACACTCTTGTAGTAAAGCGACGCAATGAGTCACGACCCGCTCGTCAACTTCACGGTTTGTCTCGTACCTTAGTTGCCAATATGGTAGATGGGGTATCCGAAGGCTTTCAAAAGCGTTTAGAAATCCAAGGGGTTGGTTATAGGGCGCAAGTTCAAGGTCGTAACCTGATTTTGAACGTAGGTTATAGCAAGCCTGTAGAAATTACACCTCCTGATGGTATTCAGGTAGCTGTAGAAAATAACACTAACGTCGTTGTCAGTGGCATTGATAAAGAAGTTGTGGGAAATACAGCAGCTAAAATTCGTGATATCCGCCCACCAGAACCTTACAAAGGTAAAGGCATTCGCTATGCCGGAGAAGTAGTCAGACGTAAAGCTGGAAAGGCAGGTAAGAAGTAGAGATGAAATTAACTCGTAAAGAATCAGTACGTCGCCGCCATAAGCGGGTGCGCCGCCAGATAACTGGAACTTCAGAACGACCACGTTTAGCTGTTTTTCGTTCTAATCAGCACATTTATGTGCAGGTGATTGACGATACCCAGCAACATACTTTAGCTGCTGCGTCAACTGTAGAACCAGATCTCAAGTCAGCATTAGCATCGAGTGCAAATTCTCAAGCTGCTTCTGAAGTCGGCAAGTTAATTGCACAACGAGCCTTAGCAAAAGGTATTCAACAAGTAGTCTTCGATCGCGGCGGTAATTTGTATCACGGTCGTGTAAAAGCTTTGGCAGATGCGGCTCGTGAAGGCGGATTAGAGTTCTAAAGAAGCTAGTTGTAATTTAAATGGTTTAGGAAAAAACTATGGCAAAAGAACGTCGCAAAAGCAGTCGTGCGAAGGAAAAAGAAATAACCTTCCAAGAGAGGGTTATTCAAATTCGCCGCGTCAGCAAGGTCGTCAAAGGAGGCAAAAAACTGAGCTTCCGTGCGATCGTAGTTGTTGGCAATGAGCGCGGTCAAGTAGGCGTTGGAGTAGGTAAAGCCAGCGACGTTATTGGAGCAGTTCGCAAAGGTGTTGCTGACGGTAAAAAGCACTTGATTGATGTTCCCTTAACCAAAGCTAATTCTATTCCCCATCCCATTAATGGGACTGGTGGAGGCGCTAAGGTAATGATGCGACCAGCAGCACCTGGTACGGGTGTAATTGCTGGTGGAGCAGTACGTACAGTGCTGGAATTATCTGGCGTGCGTAACATCTTAGCAAAGCAACTGGGTTCTAATAATCCTTTGAATAATGCTAGAGCCGCTGTTAATGCCTTGTCTACTTTGCGTACATTGTCAGAAGTAGCTGAAGAAAGAGGCATACCTCTAGAAAACCTCTACGCCTAATAATCGCGCTTGCTAACAGCTTTATACTAAACAGGACGGGACACTCAGACCTATCTTAATTGTTAGGTGAGTAGAGATTTTAAACACATTAAACTCTACAAAAATTACCATTTGACGGACGAAAATCAACGCTTTTAGAGGTAGCGTTGCCGCCACTATCTGAGAATTTAAGGCGCGAAGTCGGGCAACCAAACCGCGCAGTCTCGCCCAATCATCCCCGTTACTAAAAGCGTGTGGGGATCATTTAAATAACTAACTTGCGTTGTCAGTAGTTTAGGTCAAGAACATGAGACTATCAGATGCCAAGCCTAAAAAAGGCTCAAAAAAACGTCCTCGCCGAATTGGTCGGGGTATTGCCGCAGGTCAAGGTGCTAGCGGTGGTTTCGGGATGCGTGGTCAAAAATCGCGCTCAGGTCGCAGTACTAGACCTGGTTTTGAAGGTGGACAAATGCCTTTGTATCGGCGTTTGCCTAAATTAAAGCACTTTACCGTTATAAATCGTAAACATTACACTACGATCAACGTAGGTAAGCTGGCATCACTTCCTGCAAACAGTGAGGTTACTTTAATTTCTCTTACCGAAGCTAAAATTGTCACGAGCAACAAAGAACCTCTGAAAATTTTAGGTGATGGGGAATTGAACGTAGCACTCCATGTTAAAGCCTCCGCTTTCACAACTGGCGCTCGTACTAAAATCGAAGCTGCTGGTGGAACTTGCGAAGTTATCTAAAGCTACTCAGATTGAGCATGGTGGATGCCAGCGCCCGCACAAGCGTAGAGGTAGGATTTCATGGTCGTTAGTCGAGACAAAGCCCCAACTGCTCAAGAAACCTTTATGCAGATGGCTCAAGCGGCTGGCCTTAGAGGTCGGCTGCTGGTCACTATCGGTCTGCTAATTTTGGTTCGCCTTGGTGTTCATATACCCATACCAGGTATTGACAGGGCTAGGTTTGCTCAAGATATTCAAAATAGCCCAGTAATTGGGTTTTTAGACATTTTCTCTGGTGGCGGAATTTCGGCAGTAGGAATTTTTGCTTTAGGGATTTTGCCTTATATTAATGCCTCCATCATTCTGCAATTATTAACTGCTGCTCTTCCATATTTGGAAAATTTGCAGAAAAATGAAGGGGAAGCTGGGCGTAGAAAGATTTCTCAAATTACCCGTATTGTATCCTTGGTATGGGCTTTGGTTCAAAGTATTGGCATTTCGTTGTGGGTACAGCGTTATGCCACTGGAAGTGGTGGCTTGATATTCGTCGCTCAAACTGCTTTAGCTCTCACCGCAGGCTCGATGTTTGTGATGTGGGTGTCAGAGTTAGTTACTGAGCGTGGGATTGGTAACGGTGCATCTCTGCTGATTTTTATCAACATTGTTTCTGTTTTACCACGTTCGCTGGGGCAAACTTTAGAACTTGCTCAAACTGGCGATCGCGAAATTCTTGGTAGAGTAATTATCCTGCTGTTAGTCTTCTTGGTGATGATTGTCGGCATTGTGTTTGTTCAAGAAGGAACACGCAGAATTCCAATTATATCGGCACGTAGGCAAGTAGGTCGTCGTCTTTACCGAGAACGTACCAGTTATCTCCCGCTAAGACTAAATCAAGGCGGGGTAATGCCGATTATATTTGCATCGGCAGTATTAGTTTTACCAGCTTCTTTGGCTCAATTTACCCAAAATAGTGCTAACAACCCGTTCTTGGGAGGTTTGCATCAATTCTTCAACCAAGCTGCTAATTATCTCAGCCCAACTGGTCAAACACCTTGGTTGTATGTAGCTTTTTATGTGTTCCTAATTGTTTTCTTCAGCTATTTCTACGCCTCCTTGATTATTAATCCAGTGGATATGTCCCAAAACCTGAAAAAAATGGGAGCTAGTATTCCTGGAGTTCGTCCTGGTACTACAACTAGCGACTACATTGAGCGGGTTTTAAATAGGCTGACTTTGCTAGGAGCGATTTTTCTAGGATTGGTCGCGATCGTTCCCACAGCCGTTGAAAGTACCATTGGTGTCACAACATTTAAAGGATTGGGAGCGACATCTTTGCTGATTATTGTAGGGGTTGCAATTGATACAGCAAAGCAAATTCAAACTTATGTCATCTCTCAAAGATATGAAGGGATGGTGAAGCAGTAATTTAATTTTTGCTGCAAAATTAGTTTTTGTCCTTGTTCAGTTGTTAAGTAGGAGGGCGCATCAGGCAATAAAAATTTCCAGATATTTTTGACTGGGAATTTTTTAGTTGGTGTGCATAATTTTAGTGGCACGATTGATTTTTTTGGGAGCGCCAGGGGCAGGGAAAGGCACTCAAGCCAAAATTTTGGCTGAGGTTTGTGGAATTCCTCATATTTCAACGGGTGATATTTTAAGATCTGCGATCGCAGAATCATCGCCACTTGGTCAACAAGCACAATCCTATATGGATAAAGGCGATTTGGTTCCAGATGCTCTCATCCTAGATATCATCCGTGAACGTCTCAGTCAAACCGATGCCCAAAACGGTTGGATTCTAGACGGCTTTCCTAGAAATGTTAGTCAAGCATCTTTTTTAGATGACTTACTACAAGAAATGAACCAAGTTTCAGATAAAGCCGTTAATCTGGAAGTTCCTGATGATGTGCTAGTCGTTCGTCTGCTGGGGCGCGGACGCAGTGATGATAATGAAGAAACTATTAGGAGACGTTTGGAAGTTTATCGTAACCAAACGGCTCCTTTGATTGATTTCTACAGCAACCGTCAAGCTTTAGTTTCTATTGATGGCGATCGCACTCAGCAAGAAGTCACCGAAGCACTCAAGCAGATAGTTAATCCTTAACTGATTGATGGCAGTAGGAATCAAAGCTTAGTTTTACAAATAGGAACAGAGAGAAGCTTATGGCTTTCTCTCTGTTCTTTGTTGGTAAATTTTTGATAAAATATGTAAATTACCTCTTGACTAACACTCCCCTTAACAGAGTGGTTTTCAACTGGTAACAGCTAATAATTATTTAGCAACTGGCAACATTGAGGTAAAAAGGACTTGGCTAAACAAGATTTAATCGAAATGGAAGGCACTGTGACTGAATCACTGCCTAACGCGATGTTCAGAGTTGATTTAGACAATGGTTTTAATGTTTTAGCTCATATCTCTGGCAAAATCCGTCGTAATTACATCAAAATTTTGCCAGGCGATCGGGTGAAAGTAGAATTGACTCCCTATGATTTAACTAAAGGCAGAATTACTTATCGTCTTCGTAATAAAAAGTAACGTTGCTGAATTGCTGATAGCAATAGAGAAATTTGTTTCAATTAAATATTGGAAGCTAAAATTGCTTTAATTGTACAGAAGTGTTATAATCTAGAGCTTGCAGTGTTGCCCAAATAGGCATGAAAGTTCGAGCATCCGTCCGAAAAATATGTGATAAATGCCGCGTCATCCGTCGTCGCGGTCGAGTCATGGTCATCTGTTCTAATCCAAAACACAAACAACGGCAGGGATAACCCACCGAGCCGGTACAAACAGCACTTATAGCACAAATGTATAACTAGGGAGAAAAAAAGCGTGGCACGGATTGCTGGAGTAGACCTTCCGCGTGATAAGCGTGTCGAAATTGGTCTGACTTATATCTATGGAATCGGGCTATCGCGGTCGCAGGAGATTTTGACAAAAACAGGAGTTAATCCTGATACACGAGTCAAAGACTTATCTGATGCGGAAGTTGCTTCTCTGCGCGAGTCCATAGAAAAAGACTATCAAATTGAAGGGGATCTCAGGCGCTGGGAGGCAATGAACATCAAGCGCCTGATCGACATTGGTAGCTATCGTGGTCGCCGTCATCGTATGGGATTACCAGTACGAGGTCAGCGAACCCGCACCAATGCCAGAACCCGTCGGGGACGGCGTAGTACCGTTGCTGGGAAGAAAAAGGCACCAGGCAAGAAATAAATAATTGCTTAATTGCTTGATGGATCAATTCCAACTTAATTACCACTTCACTATTGTCAAATAGACAGTCATGGCTCGACAACCTAAAAAAACAGGTGCAAAGAAGCAAAAACGCAACGTACCAAACGGAGTAGCTTACATCCAGTCAACCTTTAACAACACGATCATCACAATCGCTGATAACGGTGGAGATGTTATTTCTTGGGCATCTTCTGGTTCTAGCGGATTCAAAGGCGCTAAAAAAGGAACACCATTTGCGGCTCAGACGGCTGCTGAAGGTGCAGCCCGTCGTGCAATGGATCAAGGAATGCGCCAAATTGAGGTGATGGTTAGTGGCCCAGGTGCAGGTAGAGAAACCGCAATTCGGTCGCTTCAAGGCTCAGGGCTGGAAATAACTCTAATTCGCGATGTTACGCCGATTCCTCATAACGGCTGCCGTCCTCCCAAGCGACGTAGAGTCTAAATAAATATTTCTTTTGTCTAAAGAAATTTAGGTAAGCGTTAATTGGCTATTGATCAGCAATGCTCAAAAATGCCAATAAAGCTTGCGCTCGTAAAATCCGCATCCTCAAACAGACATTGTTGCATTTGAGCAAAGCTGAGGAAGGCTGGATATTGCTGTTTAGGGGTTTTATGAACAAGGGAGGTCACTCCGTGGCGCAATTTCAGATTGAGTGTGTAGAGTCAAAAACGGAGAAGAATCAGAGCCAATATAGCAAGTTTGTCTTGGAGCCTCTCGAACGAGGTCAAGGCACAACCGTAGGCAATGCCCTGAGACGGGTGCTGCTATCAAACTTGGAAGGAGCAGCCGTAACAGCCGTGCGGATTGCTGGTGTAAATCATGAATTTGCCACCATTCCAGGGGTACGGGAAGATGTGCTGGAAATTTTGCTGAACATGAAGGAAATAGCCCTCAAAAGCTATACATCTCAGCCGCAAATCGCTCGGCTGAATGTACAGGGTCCAGCAAGAGTTATGGCTGCTCAGTTTGATCTGCCCTCAGAAGTTGAAATTGTCGATCCTAACCAATACGTTGCCACCTTGGCGGACAACGCACGGTTGGAAATGGAGTTTCGGATAGAAAAGGGTAAAGGCTACAGATCTATTGATCGAAGTCGTGATGAGGCAGCAGTTGTAGACTTTCTTCAGATTGACGCTGTATTCATGCCAGTACAGAAGGTGAACTACAGCGTTGAGGATGCCCGTATTGATGGCTCTCTTGATAAAGATCGGTTGCTGTTAGAAATTTGGACTAATGGCAGTCTCAGCCCTCAAGAAGCTCTCAGTGAAGCAGCCAGGATGCTGGTAGATTTGTTCAGCCCCCTAAAAGATATCAGTCTGGAGTCAATCAAAGACGATTATCAGGCTGATGAAGATCCCACCAGTCAGATCCCCATTGAAGAATTGCAGCTATCAGTAAGGGCATACAACTGCCTGAAGCGGGCGCAAATTAACTCTGTAGCTGATTTACTGGATTATACCCAGGAAGATTTGCTAGAGATTAAGAACTTTGGGCAAAAGTCTGCTGAAGAAGTAATCGAAGCTTTGCAAAAACGTTTAGGAATTATGCTACCACACGAAAAATCAGCAAAGCCTAGCTGATAGTTTTGGTAGTAAATTCATTTTTTAGGAGTGTATAAAAGAGGTGCAAAATGCGTCACAGGTGTCGTGTTGATAAACTCGGCAAGCCCGCTGACCAGCGTCGCGCTCTATTAAGGGCGCTGGCAACTGAGTTAATTCGTCATGGACGGATTCAAACAACTAAAACAAGGGCAAAGGCTGTTCGCTCAGAAGTAGAAAAGATGGTGACGTTGGCTAAAGATGGTTCTTTATCTGCACGTCGCCAAGCTTTGGGCTATATATATGACAAACAGTTAGTTCACGCTTTGTTTGAGCAAGTCGGTACTCGCTATAGCGATCGCAATGGTGGATACACCCGTATTGCCAGAACAGTGCGTCGCCGTGGAGATAATGCCGAAATGGCAATCATTGAGCTAGTTTGATCTAGCTGAAATTTCTTTCATGTCGGAAAGTCTGCCCTTATCAACCCAGCGAGTTGCTCTGGTAATTCAATACCTGGGCACTCATTTTCATGGATGGCAGAGACAAGCTCACGGGCGTACTGTTCAAGAAGAAATTGAAACAGTACTTTCTGAGCTACTCAATAAATCTGTGACTTTACATGGTGCTGGTCGCACTGATACAGGTGTCCATGCAGCAGGACAAGTCGCACATTTTGATGCTACAGGCCCGATCCCAGCAGAACGCTGGGCTGCTATTCTCAACAGCAGATTGCCCCAGGATATTTTGATTCGGGGTTCAGCAGCAGTGCCTCCCACCTGGCACGCTCGTTTTAGTGCCAGTTGGCGACGGTATAGATATATCATTTATACCGACCCCAAACCTAATTTGTTTGTGAGGCAATTCAGTTGGCATTATTATCATGCGCCCTTGGATGAATCGTTGATCCAGGCTGCTTTAGACCCAATGATTGGTTACAAGCATTTAGCAGCTTTCCATCGAGCGAATTCAGGGCGATCGCATTCCTGGGTAGATGTTCAGGAAGTACAATGCCAACGGATGGGGCCATTTATTCATATTGAAATTCAAGCCAGTGGATTTTTGTATGGCATGGTGCGGCTACTGGTGGGAATGCTAGTGCAAGTTGGCGCAAAAGAGCGATCGCCAGAAGATTTTACTCAAATTTGGGTAGAAGAACACCGCAATCAAGTCAAATACGCAGCACCAGCAAAGGGTCTATGCTTGTTGCGCGTTGGCTATCCAGAGTCGCCGTTTCCACCAGAAGTTTGGTTTGATACCCAGCCAAAATTTCTTTTGCCTACGACCACCCCAACAGAATACTGCCTGATCTAAATGTTTGAGAGTTGGAAGCTAAAACGTTTGATCGTTTCTATCCAACTTGCCGACCTGAAGATCCCCCTTAAAGATCAACAAAAGCCATGAACAAAACTTTTCTTCCCTCTGTCAACACCCTTGAACAAAAATGGTATGTAGTAGATGCTGCTGACCAGCGTTTGGGGCGTTTAGCTAGTGAAATCGCCATGATTTTGAGAGGTAAAAACAAACCTACTTATACCCCTCACATGGATACTGGCGACTTCGTGATTGTTCTAAATGCTGAAAAAGTCGCCGTCACTGGTAAAAAACGTACTCAAAAAGTTTATCGCCGCCATTCTGGACGACCAGGCGGGATGAAAACCGAAACGTTTGCCAAATTACAAGCGCGTATACCAGAAAGAATTATTGAAGAAGCAGTGCGCGGAATGCTGCCTAAAAATTCATTAGGACGGCAACTATTCACGAAACTGAAAGTTTATGAGGGTTCTACCCATCCTCATGCAGCGCAACAGCCCCAAGAACTCAAAATTAATACTATTCCAGGAGGTCAAGACTAATGCAAGCAACAGATCAAAGCGGTCGCGCTGTTTATTGGGGTACTGGTCGCCGTAAGTCATCAGTCGCAAGAGTGAGATTAGTTCCAGGTAGCGGTCAAATGATCATTAATGGTCGCCCTGGAGAACAATACTTCCAGTTCAACAGCAATTATATTTCAGCAGCAAAAGCTCCCCTAGAAACGCTAGGGCTAGAAAATGAGTATGACATTTTAGTTAATGCTCATGGCGGCGGTTTAACTGGACAATCTGACTCCGTGCGTTTAGGAGTAGCCAGAGCTTTATGTGAACTAGACCCAGATAACCGCAAGCCTTTAAAAACTGAAGGCTACTTAACTCGTGACCCTAGAGCAACAGAGCGGAAGAAATACGGCTTGCATAAAGCTCGTAAAGCTCCTCAATACTCCAAGCGTTAATCACCACAACATTACAACCATCAGCTTTTTGTCTGTTGGTTAGTTATGGAAGTAGGGGCGCAAGCTAAACTTACCCCTACTGATGGGGTAAAAGTTAGAATTTGTATAACAGAAAAACTGTCAAAAAGAGGAAACGATGGCTAAATCAGATATTCATCCACAGTGGTATCCAGAAGCAAAGGTATTTTGTAACGGTCAATTAGTAATGACTGTTGGTTCGACTAAGCCAGAATTGCACGTTGATGTTTGGTCTGGCAACCATCCTTTCTTCACAGGAACACAAAAAATTATTGATACAGAAGGGCGAGTTGAACGCTTTATGAAAAAATATGGGATGTTTGAAGAGCAAGCTCCAGCAACAGATTCTGGCTCAACAGATCAGTAGTGTGGTCAGAATTGAATTATACAAACGTATTCATTAGCGTTGAATGTTACTTAGTCCGTAGTAAATAGCAGCGGACTAAGTGATAGATTCCCCACACTATTTTTAAGGAGCAATATTTGCTCCCCCCACTTTACCGGAATGCACTGTCATGGCTGAAGCTTACCTGCTAGAAAAACTCAAATCTGTTGAGCAGACATTTCATGAGTTAACCCGCCGTCTGGGTGATCCAGATATTGCCACTTCTCCTAATGAGATGCAACGAGTAGCAAAGGCTCGTGCGTCTTTGGAAGAGGTTGTCAATACTTATGAAATTTGGAAAAAAACTCAAGATGATTTGGTAGGCGCACGGCAGGTACTCAAAGAAGCCGCGAGCGATCGCGAAATGCACGAAATGGCAGCCTTAGAAGTTGAAGAACTAGAGGCGAATGTACAGGAGTTAGAAAAACGCCTGACAATCTTGCTGTTACCTCGCGATCCTAATGATGACAAAAACATCATGTTGGAAATCCGGGCTGGTACGGGTGGCGATGAGGCGAGTATCTGGGCTGGCGATTTAGTACGGATGTACTCACGCTATGCTGAAAACCAAAACTGGAAAGTCAAGCTGGTGAGCGAGTCACTAGCTGAGATGGGCGGCTTTAAAGAAGCTGTTTTAGAAATTCAAGGCGATCAGGTTTATAGTAAATTGAAGTTTGAAGCGGGTGTCCATCGCGTGCAGCGAGTGCCAGTAACGGAAGCTGGAGGAAGGGTTCACACCTCAACCGCGACAGTAGCAATAATGCCTGAAGTTGATGAAGTAGAAATTCATATTGATCCGAAAGATATTGAAATGAGTACTGCTAGGTCTGGCGGTGCTGGTGGTCAAAACGTTAACAAGGTAGAAACAGCAGCAGATTTGTTTCACAAACCTACAGGAATTCGGATTTTCTGTACGGAAGAGCGTAGCCAGTTGCAAAATAAAGAACGGGCAATGCAAATTCTCCGTGCTAAGTTGTATGAGATGAAGCTACGGGAACAGCAGGAAGAGGTTACGTCACTGAGGCGTACTCAAGTGGGTACAGGGTCACGCTCTGAAAAAATCCGCACTTATAATTACAAAGATAACCGTGCTACTGATCATCGCTTGGGTCAAAACTTTTCCCTAAATACGGTTTTAGAAGGAGATATAGACTTAATTATTCAAGCTTGTATCTCTGAGGATCAGCAGGAACGTTTAGCTGAATTGGCAGCTTCTACTTCTAACGCTACTTCTGTATGATTGACTTTTGCTTTTAATTGTGATATAAGCATTTAATTGAATTTGGTATCTGCAAGCGAAGGCTTAGTTAAGCTTCGCTTTTTTTGTAATGACTTTACGCTTTTATCTGGTAAATGTATTCTTTCTAGCAACTGCACAATGGCTGTTTTTATATTTGACACAAGCAAGCCGTGATGTACAACCTTTCTTAAATAGTGTGTTTAGAACAATATCAGATGAATGATCCAAAAAAAGGGGTAATTCCAGCGTGATTGCCCCTACATAGAATTAATTTTTGTTAAGATTAACTCGACTACTGCGATCGCCATACTCGCCTACCTCTGAATCTGGCGTTCGACTTCCCCTGCTTTTAGCTTCCCTGGAGATCAATTAATGTTGCGGCTTGAACATATCAGTAAAATTTACCCGACTGGCGAAGTCCTCAAAGACGTTAACTGGGAAGTCAAACCAGGCGATCGCATTGGTTTAGTCGGAGTTAACGGTGCAGGTAAATCCACCCAACTCAAAATTATTGCTGGAGAAATGGAACCTACTAGCGGAGAAATTATTCGTCCTGCTAGTTTACATATAGCTTACCTCACCCAAGAATTTGAAGTAGACCCTACCCGCACTGTTAAAGAAGAATTTTGGCGGGCTTTTGGGGAAGCAAACCAAGCGCATGAAGCGTTGATGCAAGTGCATCGAGATCTGGAAACTGCTACACCAGAAAAATTAGATCAGCTTATCCACAAGATGGATAAGTTACAAAGGCAGTTTGAGGGGTTGAATGGTTACGGCTTAGAAGCACAAATTGATAAAATTCTGCCAGAACTAGGGTTTGAACTAGAAGATGGCGATCGCCTTGTTAGCGCATTTAGTGGTGGCTGGCAAATGCGGATGAGTTTAGGTAAAATCCTCCTCCAAAAACCTGACTTATTACTATTAGACGAACCTACAAACCATCTAGACTTAGAAACTATTGAGTGGTTAGAAAACTACCTGAAAGGTTTAACTACTCCAATGGTAATAGTTTCCCATGACCGAGAGTTTTTAGATCGACTTTGTACCCAAATTGTAGAAACAGAACGGGGTGTTTCTGCAACTTATTTAGGTAATTATTCAGCTTATTTACAACAAAAAGCAGAAGCGCAAGAAGCACAACTTAGTGCTTACGAACGTCAACAAAAAGAATTAGAAAAACAGCAAACATTCGTTGATCGCTTCCGCGCCAGTGCTACCCGCAGTACGCAGGCAAAAAGCCGTGAGAAACAACTAGATAAAATTGAACGCATTGAAGCACCAACTGGTGGCTTGAGAACCCTGCACTTTCGTTTCCCTCCAGCACCTCGGAGTGGGCGTGAGGTAGTGGTAATTAAAGATTTAGTACATACTTACGATGACAAAATTCTGTTTTTAGGGACAGATTTACTAATTGAAAGAGGCGATCGCATTGCCTTTCTTGGACCTAACGGATGCGGTAAATCCACCTTGTTACGCATGATTATGGGTTTGGAACCCTTCGCAGAAGGCACAGTTGAATTAGGCAACCATAACGTAATTCCTGGCTATTTTGAGCAAAATCAAGCCGAAGCATTAGACTTAGAAAAAACCGTCATGGAAACAATTCATGATGAAGTTCCTGACTGGAAAAATGAAGAAGTCCGTACTTTATTAGGAAGGTTTCTCTTTAGTGGAGATACAGTATATAAAAAGGTTGTGGCATTAAGCGGTGGAGAAAAAGCACGTTTAGCATTAGCTAAAATGCTATTACGTCCGGCAAATTTGATAATTCTGGATGAACCGACAAACCATTTAGATATCCCTGCCAAAGAAATGCTAGAAGAAGCATTAAAAAATTATGATGGCACAGCGATCATAGTTTCTCACGACCGCTATTTTATCTCTCAAGTTGCCAACAAAATTGTGGAAATTCGAGATGGTGAATTCAGGGTTTATCTCGGTGATTATCACTATTATCTAGATAAAATAGCTGAGGAAAAAGAACAAGCCAAATTAGCTGCGATCGCGGCTGAGAAAGCTGCTAAAAAAGCGGCTAAAGCTACCAAGCAAGCTGCCAAGGGCAAATAAAGCCGAGGATGTGCAGAATTAGGATTAGGTGTAAATGTTCATTTACTCCCTTCCCGCGCTCAAGATTACCGATTATATTTTTTTTCTTCCTTGGCGTTCTTTGCGTCTTGGCGGTTTTTTAAATAAGTATTCGCCATAGCGGGAAGGGAGTAAGGACATTCTTACTTCCTCTGCACAGGATTGCACAATAAAAACGTAAAAGCCAAAATATCTGGGTTACTCAGTGCTATGATGGCGGTTGAATTTGAAAAACAAAGGGCAATATTATCTATGGCGCAAGCACCTGTCTCTCCTGTGGTGCTAGTCATCTTAGACGGCTGGGGCTATCGTGAAGAAACCGATGGAAATGCCATTGCCGCCGCCAAAACTCCCGTGATGGATAGCCTTTGGGCAGTCTATCCACGCACCCTCATTCATACCTCCGGTAAAGCTGTTGGGCTACCAGAGGGTCAAATGGGTAACTCAGAAGTGGGTCATCTCAACATCGGCGCAGGGCGAGTAGTTCCCCAAGAATTAGTTAGGATCTCAGACGCGGTAGAAGATAGAACGCTGCTGAGTAATCCTGCCTTAGTTCAAGTGTGCCAAGACGTTAAAGTAAAAGGCAGTAAGCTTCATTTAATTGGTCTTTGCTCCGAAGGCGGGGTACATTCTCATATAGACCACCTACTAGGTTTACTAGATTTAGCCCAAAGTCAAGGAATTACAGAAGTTTGTATCCATGTAATTACTGATGGTCGCGACACTAATCCTAAAGATGGTGTTGAGGCAGTTAAGAAGATTCAAAACCACATCGACAAGTTGGGAATCGGGCGAATTGTCACAATTAGCGGTCGTTATTATGCGATGGATCGAGATAAGCGGTGGGATCGCGTTCAACGCGCCTACGATGTGATGACGCAAGATCATCCAGAAAATCATCAATCAGCGTTAGAAGTATTACAAGATTCTTACGAGTCAGGCATTACAGATGAGTTTGTGATGCCCACTCGCATTGCTCCTGGGGCTGTAGAAGCTGGAGATGGAGTAATATTCTATAACTTCCGTCCTGACCGCTCAAGACAACTAAGCTATGCCTTTGTTGAGCCTACATTTAACGGATTTGAGCGTACTCAAATTCAACCCCTCAGCTTTGCAACGTTTACTCAGTATGATCCCAGCTTGCCAGTTTTAGTGGCTTTTGAGCCTCAAAACCTGAGTAACATTTTAGGG
Organism: Crinalium epipsammum PCC 9333; assembly: GCF_000317495.1. Taxonomy (GTDB): domain Bacteria; phylum Cyanobacteriota; class Cyanobacteriia; order Cyanobacteriales; family PCC-9333; genus Crinalium; species Crinalium epipsammum. The sequence continues at coordinate 2,601,822 of NC_019753.1, read as the reverse complement.
GAAGTAGTTGCCAAGCATAATTTAAGGCAATTTCGCACTTCAGAAACAGAGAAATACGCTCACGTTACATATTTCTTCAACGGGGGTCTTGAGCAGCCTTTCCCAGGAGAAGACCGCGAATTGGTTCCAAGTCCAATGGTGGCGACTTATGACAAAGCCCCAGCGATGTCAGCAGCAGCACTTACAGATGTTGCGATCGCGGGAATTGAAAAACGCATTTACTCCTTAGTGGTGATCAATTACGCCAACCCTGATATGGTGGGTCATACGGGCAAGATGGAACAAACAGTTACAGCAATTGAAACTGTAGACCGCTGTTTGGGAGCGTTGATCGAAAGTATCAATAAAGCTGGTGGTACAGCGATCATCATTGCTGATCACGGTAATGCTGAATATATGTGGGATGAACAGGGTAACCCTTGGACAGCCCATACAACGAATCCAGTACCCTTTATTTTAGTGGAAGGGGAAGGATTAAAAATACCTGGATATGGTACAGATGTAGTTTTAAGAAGCGATGGTCGTCTGTCAGACATTGCACCAACGATTCTGGAAATTTTAAAACTGCCACAACCGCCAGAAATGACGGGAAATTCCATGTTTATGCCAGTTAACCTAGAAGTCCGAGCTAATCGAACTCCGGTGCGACTTTCTTTATAAGAAAAGCTGCAAGCGTGTCAAAAAAATTAGCTATCAGCTAGGGAAATTAGGGTTTTGAGTTGTCAATTTATTCTGAACTCTAACAATCACAAAACTGATAGTTTTTCCCCTCAACAGTTAAACATAATTAACAACTAACCATGACCCTTGTTAACATCATCCAAACTATCTGGGTAATATCCGCATTAGGTTTAAGTATTTTAGTTTTACTACACAGTCCCAAAGGAGATGGAATCGGTGGTATTGGTGGACAAGCGCAGTTATTTACTAGCGCCAAAAGTGCTGAAACCGCTCTTAATCGTATTACATGGACTTTCTGCGTGGTTTTTCTTGGTTTAACTGTAGTTTTAAGTGCAGGTTGGTTAAATCGCTAGGTAAATTAAAAACAAGGTGTAAAAAGGTAAAGGTAAGGCGGTTATTATCCCAGATTTTTCTTTTACCTTTTTACTGGTTATTTAATAATTTTTGGCAGCGACGATTACTGTTAGCATGGGGCTTAAGTATTTGCTCATGCTTATTCGTTATTTTTACAAATATTGATTTTGCCAGTGCTAGTTTAGATAACAACCCTGCTTTACCAAGTTTAAAAGCTCATCCTTTACCTACTCAACTGGCAAAATGGCAGGATGTTAATAATTTTGGGGATTATTTTTCTGAAATTAAGCCGACTAAATTGGGATATTTAGTTTGGTCGGAATTTCCTGTTAAGGTTTATATTGAAAGACCAACCGAAACCGACAATACATCTGCAAGTTTGCGACGTTTTGAGCAATGGGTTGAAGCTGCATTAAAAGCTGTGCAAGAATGGAATAATTATTTACCTTTGGTAGTAGTAGAGCAGCGTGAAAATGCGGATATAATCTTTTTGCGATCGCGCCCTCCCTTAAAACCTTCTATTAACCCCAATACAGGTGAGTTACAACTACCTCGCGCTCGATCTGCTCAAACCAATTATGAGTTTTATCTTAAAAAATCAGTATCTAATTCTCCTGTGCTATCGCACAAATTTACTATTCTCATTAGTCCAGATCCAGCATTAGCACAAATTCAATCTGCGGCTTGCCATGAATTAGGTCATGCTTTAGGAATTTGGGGGCATAGTTCCTTAGAAACAGATGTAATGTACTTTTCCCAAGTTCGTAATCCTCCCCCTATTTCCGCTAGAGATATTAATACATTGAAACGAATTTATCAGCAACCAACGCGACTGGGATGGTTTATAAAAACTAAATAAGTATTTAGTTATAGCAACCGCACTCGTCAGTTAAGCCATTAAATATTTGGCTTTGAATTACAATTTTTTTATCGCAGATGGGAGCAGATAAACGCAGATTACGCAGATGAAATACCAAGATTGGATTATTGTCCTAAGCGCCTTGTCCGTTGCTATAAATTTTGTAGGGCGGGTTTAATTGAGATTTTTGTAGGATACCTAAATCTAGGTCAACCCACCCCTACAATAAGATTTATTTGTCACCACCAGTACGGGAAAGCCCTAACAAATGAAACTAAGCTACACCTGTAGCTATTGGTTTGGGCAATTTCAACAAGTTTAAGTAGAGTTTTTCCACAGCATCAATATTGTCATCTAAGGTATAGCGTTGCTCGATGCGCTTTCTGGCATTTTCTGCTAGTATCTTTCTCCATACCTGATGGTCTCGCAGTTGAGGCAGTAAAGTTCTTAACTGTCCAGCAACGCCTTGAGTATTCAAAACTACTCCCGCCTCTTTTTCCAAAACTTCCCCATCAGCGCCAGCATCAGTAGCTACACAAGCAGCACCACAGGCCATTGCTTCGAGTAGAGATAAAGATAATCCCTCTACTAAAGACGGAAGAATAAAAACATCTGCTCCTTGGAGGATTTCAATCCGCCGATTCTCATCGGTTATAGCTCCTAGCCAAATAATTCCCTGTTCCTCACCATAAAACTGTTCTAAAGAAGGCTTTAATGGGCCATCGCCAACAATCAGTAACTTACATCCCATACCCATATCGGCTTGTTTCCAAGCCCGCAGCAACGCCTCGACATTTTTCTCTGTAGCGATGCGACCTTGGTAAACAAAAATATGTTCAGCGTTAAATTCTGCCCTGAGTTGATGAAAAACGGGAGAATTAGCGGGTGCAGGACAATATTTTTGGGCATCTACTCCATTAGGAATGACAGTTACCCTTTCTTTTTCAACACCAAGTTTTTTTAATAATTCTCGCTGCACTTGCGAAAAAATAATTACTTGGTCGTATTTGGCGAGAAAAGGCGCGTAAAGCTGGTAGCTGAGAAGTTGAGTTCCTGATTTCAGATTGCGAATTTTGCCATCAAAGGGAGTGTGGAACGTGGCAACCAGGGGTAAATTTAGTTCATCACAAATTTCTGGCAGCAGGAAGTCGAGGGGCGATAAAGTCAAGGAAGCGTGTACTAAATCAGGCTTACGCTTCTTGAGCGATCGCACTAATATTTTCCTCGCTTTTAGCGTCGGAATTGTGTAAACCTGCGATTTGTATAGAAAAGGTAAAGACACTTCACTACAACCTGGCCAAATTTCTCCCTCTTGCTCTGCAAGTGCAAAGTGAAGAAAACTAACCTGATGACCTCGCTTTGATAACGCATTGGTCACTTCTCGGCTGTAGGTGACGTTGCCACAAAATGGTGTTTTTTTTCCAAGCCAGGCGATATGCATTCAATTGTTAGCTGACATACTGGGTTTTGTACGGCAAATATACCAGGTTACGAGGCTTCCTGTAAGTGTAATTGCAGCTAAACAGAGAAAAACAACTTTTAAACCTAAAAAAGTTTCAGCTACACCTGTTAAAGCTAGGGGCAAAGTTAAAGCAATATTAATCGCGTTGTTTTGCAACCCAAACACTTTTCCCCGCATTTCTTCGGGAGTTTCTGCTTGGATAGTTGTCTGCATGGGAATAGCCAGCATTGCGCCAAAAGCTCCCATCAGTACTAATAACAGTAAAGTCAGCCATAAATGATGTGTAAATGCGGAAAGACCAATTAAGGAAGCAGCAGTTCCCATAGAACCGTATAAGCCTAGTCTGGTATGAGATGAACTCTCACCAGAATGACCCAAAATTGCTGCACCACAGCCCATACCGAGACCGCCAGCAGCCAGCAAAAAGCCAAACTGCGATGCTTTCATGCCTGGAATTACTTCTGCCATCCGTACAGCTAGTACAGTCATGGCGGCAAATACAGAGAATAAAATAATTAGCTGAATTAATGCTCCACGCACTCGTGGCTGTTTTCCCAGGTAGTCAATGCCATCTTTGAGGTCTTGGAATACATGGGGCGGTTCACCTTCAAACTCGACATTTTTTTCCCCTGTTTTCAATAACAGCATTAACAAACCTGCGAGGACGTAAGAGCCACCTACTACAAGTTCTTTACCAATTTTCCAGGGAATACCTAAATGTTGTGCTACGGTATCTGCGATCGCTAATACTGGCTCTCCTACCGCAAAACCAATAATTAACGACCCCATCATCGTTGTTGTGTATAAAGAGTTAGCTGAGAGCAAGTGTCGGCGCTCTACAATCATGGAAATTGTTGCTTGTTCTGCTGGTGCAAAAAATTGGGTGAGCGTAGAAACCAGTAAAGTAATGGCTAATAAGATATAAAATCCTACAGGCAAACCTGCCAAGTTCAAACCTGACGACAGCGACAGTAAAACAGGTACGGATAATACAAATATGCCCCTTAGCACATTAGTTGCTATTAGCACCTCTTTTTTGGGCCATCGATCTACAAACACACCAGCAACAGAACCAAACAGCACTGCTGGGATGGTGAACGCCATCATAATTGCAGATACCCAACCACTGATGGTTTGATTTTCTGATTGAAAGCGACTCGCAATGATCGCAATCATTAGCACCAGATATACTTTGTCGGCTAACTGCGAGAAGACCTGACCACTCCACAACGCTAAAAAGTTGCGGTTTTTTAGAACTGGCAGAAACCCACCTGTTCCAGGTTGGGTTTCGCCTTCCTGGGTAATATCTAATAGGCTGGCAGTAGGGTCAGAAATTTTATTTTCACTGCTGGCAGTGGCGGCACTGTCCGCATCGAGAAGATCATCAGGGTCAGTAGGTGAATTTTGGTCAAATCCTGCCGACACATTTGACTTACTATATTGTGTTTCTATTTCAGACTCAGATAGTCGCATTATGGTTTGATTAGGGTGATTTTATAACCCAATATTTACTAAAAATGTGGTCAAACAACAGAACATCGGTTAATTTTCTAACCTTAAAAATATCACTACCCTGAAAAACAGGCATCCATCAAAGTAGCTGAACGAATTGGATGACCTAGATGATACTGGGTATATTGACGTAAAATTCGCTCTACACTCTCCCAAGCTGTATCAACTGTTGGAGAGTGTGATGAGGTGAATTCTTGAGTTGGTAAAAATGTTTCTAGATAATTGAGGTCTGGGGTTGCTAGTTGCTGGAACAGGGTTAATTCAAGGGCGTTTAATTTAGAATGCAGTTTTGGCTGTGCTGGTATGGAGTTGCGAGTTTTGTCGCTAACGCTACGATCTGAAATTGTAGTATTGGTAGAATTTGATTGGCTGTTCAAGGCTAATAAACTGATAGTTCCTCCAACATCTAAACTAAAGCCAACGCGCCAGTTGGGATCTGTAAAGTTTGGTGTTAGTGGGTCTTTTGTCAAACAACAGGCATGAACTTGGGGGGCAATACCTGCCAAGGCTAGTAGGTGAAAAACACCGTGGCACAAGTAAGGTAATAGAGATACTGAGGTCTTGCTCGGGAACTGTTCTATCCGTCGCAGATGTTCATTTAACACCGCATAAAGTTCTGCTTGTGGTTGCTCACTTAATGCTTGAGACACAACAATTTCTGCTAGGTACTGACTAGCTGCTAGTTTCCCCAAGTCTTTGCTTAGTCCTGGGTAAGATTCTACAGTTTCTGCTTGGGTAATTTTATCGAGCGATCGCCCTTTAGCAATCAGTAACTCATTGACAACAAACAGCCCACTTCTGCCACCCAACTTGGAATTTTGTTTACGTGCGCCTGGTGCTACTACTCGGATTAGACCCAACTCTTGGGTTAAAATCGTCAGCAAGCGATCAGCCTCACCCAGTGGCATACCTTTGAGATTGATTCCAGTAACTTTATAAGTTCTACTCATACGCCATTAGGGGTGAGTCCTCACAAATGGTTAGGGATTTCTAGCTTTTCACTTCTTTTTCCAGATTATCGCGCTCCCTGAGCAATTCAACACCACGAGATGTGCCTAGTCTAGTTGCACCTGCAACAAGAAGATCAATTGCTTCTGAACAAGTATGAATTCCTCCCGATGCTTTAATGCCAATTTGCTGCTTAGTAATTTCAGCAAGGAAACTGACATCTTCAACAGTCGCACCTCCATAAAAACCTGTACTGGTTTTTAAATAGGCAACGCCAGCATCCATTAATATTTCTGCGGCTAGTCGTTTTTCTGCATCTGTCAGTAGGGCTGTTTCTAGGATTGCCTTGACAGTTATACCTGTGCGATCGCAAATCTCCGCTATTTCTCGGTGAAATTCCGTAGTTTTCCCAGCTTTCAACCAACCAAGGTTAATTACTACATCTAATTCTGTGGCTCCATTATCGACGGCTTCTTGGGCTTCATACAGCTTAGTTGCTGAGGTTGTTGCCCCACTCGGAAAGCCAATCACTGTACAAACTTTGGGTTTTTTGTTATAGAGAAGATTGGCAGCTTGTCGGACGTAGGCAGGATATATGCACACTGCCGCAAACTGAAATCTATCTGCATCTGCACACCATTTCTCTACTTGCTCCGGGGTAGCGGTGGGGTTGAGCAGAGCATGATCTATGAAGGGAGCAATATCAATATCTGGCAAATTTGTCGCCATTGCTTTTACTCACCACTGTTCTATTACTTAATTTTACAAAAAATCACAATACTTTAAGCTTAGTGCTTTTGGGGATCAATAGGGCAAGTGAGGAGGGAGGAGGGAGGGGGAGAAAATGGCGATCGCAGTTTTTATTCACGAATTTGATGCTTTAGCCATGTAGCACCTGTTTGATCTGTTTTCTCATTCTCCGCTCAATAACCTTAGGATCTAAACTATATTTTTTACAGGCTTGGGACATATTTAGTTCTAGTAACTTTTCTTCTCCTAGCTGCTGCTTATTATTAGGTTGAATTAAAGTTGCTCCCAAAGCCTTAATAATTTCTGTCGCTACTGCCTTAGCTAATAAAGGAGGAACAGAATTTCCTATTTGTCTAAAGCCATGCCATTTTGTTACATGAAATCTAAACCAGTCAGGATAGGAATGTAAACGTGCAGCTTCACGCACAGTAATACATCTTGGTATAAAAGGATGAATTGGTCTAGGAGATGTAAAAGCTCCTCTATTACTAGGAGTTCCGGCTCTTAATGTATTACAAACTCCATTAGGATCGAGTTTATGAAAACGGCTGATAGGTTCTGCTTTACCATGTGGAGTAGATTCAAATCTAGTCACTGATGCTAAAGTATGCTCTGTTCTTAAACTTGAGGTCAGTATGCGTAAATCATGCTGGCGTTGATAGGAATAGTCGTTATCTATAGCGCAAAGACCGCGCAATCGCCTACCATACTCGCTGGGTTTACCAAACTCTGCAAATACCCAATCTCTAGTCAATAATTCTTGGTAGTTTTCTATTGAAGGTAAGTCTTGTAGTGCATCCCACACTGTCGGGTTTAATGGCAAATTGCTTGTAGAATTAATTTTTTTCTGCTTTGCAGGTCTTGTAAGTTTATCTGGATACTTTGGTAGTTGCATATCCTGACGACATCCGATTAAAAATAATCTTTCTCTGTTTTGGGGAACTCCATATTCTGCCGCATTTAAAATTTGGTAATCTGACTTAGTTAAGTAGCCAATTTTTTGAAATTCTTCGATAATTTCTGCAATAAACTTTTTATGTTTTCCTATAGCCATACCTCGCACATTTTCCAAGACAAAATATTTTGGCTGCAATTCTCCAATTAACCGAATAAAATGAAACGCCAGCGAGTTTCTAGGATCGTCAAGCATCCGTTTTCCCATTAATGAAAATCCCTGGCAAGGAGGACCACCAAAAACAATATCAATTTCTTTATTTCCAATTGCTGGTATAATTCTAATATCTTTACCTGTGGTGGAAGCAATATCTTGGCATAATACTGACCAAAAGGGAAAGTTAAATTTGTGCGTTGCACAGTGTATTGGATCGATTTCTACAGAAGCCAAGACATCAAAGCCTGCTTGTTCAAAACCCAAAGTCATACCGCCAGCACCAGCAAACAAATCGACTCCAATAGGACGTTGGTTAGAACTTATCATAACAACAATATATTTTTAGATTCGACTCATATCAATAAACACTATATCTATTACAACTTCAAGCTGTTTGTAATTTCATATAAGCTAAATATTATTATTTAATCAAAATATACGTTTTTTTATTAAACAACAATTAACACAAATATATTAATTGTTGTTTATCGAAAAATTGATTACTAATACTTGGTGTTGATATGTTTCTAAGCTAATGTTTTACTTTTTGACTTCCTTGCTCAGGGAAAAGGGCTGAGATTTTCCACCTAAAGCTTCCACAATACTACGAGTATTAGCAACCATCATCTTGATATAAGAATCGCCCTCACTACCAGAAGTACCAATTGAATCAGAGTATAATTGCTTTGGGGCTAATTTTACCCCTGCTTCTTGGGCAACAGTTTTAATTAAAGCTGGATTAATAGTTGTTTCTGCAAAAATAGCTGATACACCTACAGATTTAACAGATTCAACTAATTTTTGGACAGTTTGGGCGCTAGGTTGTTCTTCGGTACTAATCCCAATTAAAGTACCAGCAACAGGAATACTATACGCACGGGCATAATATTGAAAAGCATCATGCGTTGTTACTAATTTGCGTTTTTCAGGAGGAATAGTCTTTATTTGTTGAATAATCCAAGTATCTAAATCCTGTAATTCACTTATTAGCTTTGCAGCATTTTGTGTAAATTTATCTTTATCCTCTGGTGATAGCTTAATTAAGGCATCACGAATTGCGTTAACCATCAGAATGACATTTTGAACATCACCCCAAACATGAGGATCGGGTACTTTTTCCCCTTTTTTCTCCAACTGTAAGGACTTTGCTACTTCTCCCACTGGTACTTTTGAACTTTTTAATCCTGCTGCATTCATCAGCTTAATTAGTCCTGGTTCCAGGTTGTAGCCGTTATAGAGAATTAAGTTTGCTTTCTCCAGCGCCACAGAGTCTGCTGGTACTGGTTCATATACGTGGGGGTCTGTTCCTGGTTTAAGGATGCCTTTTAACTGAATTTCGTTTCCCGCTACCTCATCAGTTAAGTCAGCAATGATGGTACTGGTTGCGACAACACTCGGTTTTCCTGGGTTATTACTGTTGGTATTACTTTGGGTACACGCATTCAACCCTAGTCCCAGGAGTAAGCTAACTACTAGCAATAAGCAATTGCGCTTTGGTGTTTGAATAATCATTTTTATCTATCTTCCGTATTATGTACCTTTATAGATGTTTTCATAATTCTTTCATTTTTAGACTATGCTCTATACAAGGTAGATAAAAACACCGTTATGAACACCGCCATTTTCTCACCGGATACTCATTGGACGCGCATGGTATGCGATTTAAGAAATATCCCAATGACTGCCGCTAACACCATTAAAATCAGCAATATAGGCGTACAATACCGCAATGTCGAGGCTTTGCGGGATATTAGTTGTGAAATTCAGCCAGGGCGCTTGACTGGAATTATTGGTCCGAATGGTGCAGGTAAAAGCACTTTGCTCAAAGCAATGCTGGGGTTAATTCCGGCTAGTGGTGGTCAAGTGTTATATAACGATAAACCATTAGAAGAACAGTTGGATCAGGTGGCGTATGTACCACAGCGATCGCAAATTGATTGGAGTTATCCTGCTACTGTCTGGGACGTAGTAATGATGGGGCGGGTGCGAAAAACAGGCTGGTTTCGTCGCTTTTCAAGTGTTTCTCGACGGTTAGCAGCAGAGTCGCTAGAACGAGTTGGTATGGGTGGTTATCGCGATCGCCCTATTGGACAACTTTCTGGCGGACAACAACAGCGTGTATTCTTAGCTAAAGCGTTAGTTCAACAGGCTGATATATTTTGCTTTGATGAGCCTTTTTCTGGTATTGACCAAAAAACACAAGCAATTATATTTGATATCTTCCATGAACTTGCTAACGGTGGGAAAACCGTTTTAGTCGTTAACCACGATTTAGGCGAATCTATTACGCATTTTGATGATTTAATTTTACTAAATAAAGAATTAATTGCTGCTGGTTCTCGCCCACAAGTACTTAGTCAAGAAAACTTATATCAAGCTTATGGTGGTAAAGTTATGTTCTTTTCTGGAGAAGCAGCTTAAAAGCTTTTTTAATAACCGCCAAGACGCGAAGGACGCTAAGGAAGAAACAGAAGAATGTTAGAAGCATTAATTGAACCGTTGCAGTATGGTTTCATGCAGCGATCGCTAATTATAGCCATTTTAGTTGGTTTATTGTGTGCTGTTGTCGGTAGTTATTTAATGGTGCAACGGTTAGCTTTACTAGGAGATGCGATTAGCCACTCAGTTTTACCAGGGTTAGCTGTAGCCTTTATATTAGGGTTTAATATTTTTGTTGGAGCATTTATTGCTGGTGTTTTGAGTACAATGGCGATCGCTTGGATTAGAACGCGATCGCCTATTAAAGAAGATGCTGCAATGGGCATCGTTTTTTCTGCCTTTTTTGCCCTGGGCATCACTTTAATTACTCTAATTCAAAAAGATAATAAAATAGACCTCAATCACTTTTTATTCGGCAATATTCTCAGCGTTACCGTTGATGAAGTCCGCGACACAGCCATCATCGCCGTAGTTGTATTACTGGTAGTAGTAATGCTGTATAAAGAATTGCTATTTTACACCTTTGATCCATTAGGTGCTGAAGCTGCTGGTTTACCTGTAAATTTACTAAATTTCGGGCTAATGCTGTTAATTGCCCTAACTATTGTTGCCAGTATGAAAGCTGTAGGAGTTATTTTAGTGTTATCCCTACTAATTACACCAGGAGCCACAGCATATTTATTAGTTAAACGGCTCCATCAAGTCATGTTTTTGGGTGCTGGCATTGGGATATTTTCTAGCATTACAGGTATGTATCTCAGCTATTTTTTCAACTTGCCATCGGGACCAGCTATTGTATTAGTTGTTTCAGGTTTATTTTTACTGGCTCTTTTCTTGAGTCCTAGTCATGGCATCTTCACCCACCCTCAAAATGAGCCTAAATCGTTACCTCTATTAAGGGAATTAAAACAATTAATTCGTTAAAATCATCTGTGTTCATCTGTGTGCATCTGTGGTTAATTGTCTTAAATTTAATTTGGGCTACAAGGTTTATTATTAAATAATATTTGCTATATAAATAAACAATAAAAATCCTAATAACAACCAAATAAATATAATGACACCAGCAGCTATCCAGTTTTTTGGTTTACTATTATTAGTAGCATCAGCTTGTTGACGACATTCGGCTAAAACATCTGCTGGAATCATCCTTACTAGCAACATTATCCCTAATGGTACTAAAATAAGGTCATCTAAATAGCCTAAAATTGGAATTATATCTGGGATTAAATCAATCGGACTGAAAGCATAGCCAACAACACAAACTGCTAAAATCTTGGTATACCAAGGAACCTTTGAGTGTTTACAGGCAAAGTAAATAGCAAATATTTCTCGTTTAAGCTGCTTAACTTTTTGCAGCCATTCCTGCATCATATAAATTTGTAATTTTAAAAGAAAAGCTTCAATTATATTTAAGTTAAAATTACCGCAGTCATAGTCAAAAAATTAATAAACTTCTTGCACTTGTTTCGATAATCTGTATTTGTAGTAATAACTTGAGTAGTTCAAATATAACAATTTTGAAACTAAAGTTTTACAACAAACAGACGAGAGCAAGAAGTAGGAAAACGCGGAGTTAGGTAGACACTTCTAAGACAAGGAATTTATGGGAGAATTCATCCGCGTTAATAAGATGTTGGTGTCCCCAATCACCATGAAAAAAGGCTTTTGTGCGATCGCCTTATGCACCTACAGTAGACAAAGTACGATTAGCTAAATCTTTCAACAAATCTGCCTTATCAGTACGTTCCCAAGGTAAATCTAAATCTGTGCGTCCAAAATGACCATAAGCAGCTACATCTTGATAGAAACGACCATTGCGTTCTCCGGGGAGACGACGCAAATTAAACGCTTCAATAATTCCTGCTGGACGCAACTCAAAATTATCTTTGACTAGATCAAGCAATAGCTCATCATCGATCTTGCCAGTACCAAAAGTTTCTACCAAGATACTAACTGGTCGAGCTACACCGATAGCATAACTAAGTTGAACTTCGCACTTTTGGGCTAAACCTGCTGCCACAATATTCTTAGCAACATAACGGCAAGCGTAAGCAGCACTGCGGTCTACCTTGGTGGGATCTTTACCGGAAAAAGCACCGCCACCATGACGAGAATATCCGCCATAGGTATCAACAATGATTTTACGACCAGTAAGCCCAGAATCCCCTTGAGGACCACCAATAACAAATTTACCAGTTGGATTGACTAAGAAGCGGGTTTCTTCGTCAGGCTGAATCTCAATGTCTGCAAAAACAGGTATTACTACTGTTTCCCAGAGGTCTTCTTTGATTTTGGCTTGGACTGCTACGCCATCTGTAATGTCGCCAATCGCTGCCGTGTGTTGAGTAGAAATTAGGATGGTATCAATACTAACGGGTCGTCCATCTTCATAGCTCACCGTTACTTGGGTTTTACCATCTGGACGCAGATAAGGTAACTGACCTGTTTTTCTGACTGCTGCTAGTCTACGAGCAATTCGGTGTGCCAAACTAATCGGCAAAGGCATTAGTTCAGGAGTTTCATTGCAAGCAAAACCAAACATAATACCTTGGTCGCCTGCACCAACTTTGTCAAATTTCTCGTCGCTAGACTCCTCACGAATTTCTTGAGCAGTATTTACGCCTTGGGCAATATCAGGAGATTGTTCGTCTAGGGCAATTAAAACCGCGCAACTCTGAGCAGAAAAGCCGTTATCAGCATCGGTGTAGCCAATATCAGCAATTTTTTTGCGAGCTATATCAATGAAATTAACTTGTGCATTTGAGCTAACTTCACCAGTGATCAACAACAACCCAGTGTTGACTACAACTTCAGCAGCAACCCGACTGTGAGGATCTTGGCTGAGTAGAGCGTCTAAGATCGTGTCGGAAATTTGATCGCAAATTTTGTCAGGATGACCTTCAGTTACAGACTCGGATGTAAAAAAATATTTACGAGGCAAGGATGAATCCTCCTAATAGGGTGGCACTTCTGGCAAGTGCGGATTAAATAACACAGGATCACTGTCCTGCGTTAACTTGCGATCATAGCAACATTTTTATAATTCAGGGGTCGTGGGGTATACACAGGATTATTTTAGGGAAAATGATCTTCGCCTATATATAACAGCAAAACTGTAGGCAGATACGTCTATTGAGCGAAAAAGTTAAACTAGAACATGGAAAGGCTTGCTCAATACTTGCCAACTGATCGAGTAGCGATTCTTATTAAATTGTTAGGTTGGGATTGAGTCAAGACAGCAGGGAAAGGGCATTGGCATGAATAACAGTTCTTGGAACAAAGCATCATTAGGACGGAATACGCCAATAGGTTTTAGCTTTTTGCGTCCGACCAAGCAAATGGCTTCTGTGCCAAAAGCGCCCAGAACTATTTGGCGTTTGGCAGTTAGTTGGATGATTTTGCAGGGTGTTTTCTTGGGAACCCCAGCCATTGCTAAACCAGATCAGGATGCTCTTAGCTATACTCAGTTATTGCAAAAAATCGAGGCTGGGGAAGTTAGCAAACTAGAAATTGACCCAGCAACTCAAGTTGCCAAGGTGACATTAAAACAAAAGCCAACTGAAACTGAACAGATCAGGCTGTTTGAGCAAAATCCAGAACTGATTGAAAAAATTCGTAAAAATAATGTGGATTTTGAGGTACAAACGTCCACAGATAACAGTGTGGCTTTAGGGCTTGCAGCAAATTTATTTTTTATATTTTTAGTTCTAGCCGCCGTAACGATGCTTTTCCGGCGTTCTAGTAATGCTTCTGGTCAAGCGCTTAATTTTGGGAAATCACGCGCCCGTTTTCAGATGGAAGCGAAAACAGGTGTGTTATTCGATGACGTAGCAGGAATCGCAGAAGCTAAAGAAGAACTACAAGAAGTTGTTACTTTCCTCAAACAGCCAGAACGCTTTACAGCAGTAGGAGCAAAAATTCCTAAAGGTGTGCTGTTAGTTGGACCTCCAGGTACAGGTAAAACATTACTGGCTAAAGCGATCGCAGGGGAAGCAGGTGTACCATTCTTCAGCATCTCCGGTTCGGAATTTGTGGAAATGTTCGTCGGTGTGGGTGCTTCCCGTGTGCGAGATTTATTCAAAAAAGCTAAAGAAAACGCACCTTGCTTAGTATTCATTGATGAAATAGATGCAGTAGGACGGCAACGTGGCACTGGTATTGGTGGGGGTAATGATGAGCGTGAACAAACCCTTAACCAGTTACTCACAGAAATGGACGGATTTGAAGGCAATACAGGGATTATTATCATTGCTGCTACCAACCGTCCCGATGTTTTAGACTCTGCGCTATTACGTCCAGGTAGATTTGATCGACAAGTAATGGTGGATGCACCTGATTTAAAAGGGCGCTTATCTATCCTTGAAGTCCATGCCCGTAACAAAAAGATTGATCCAGAAGTTTCTTTAGAGGCGATCGCACGTCGCACTCCAGGCTTTACAGGGGCAGACTTAGCCAACCTGCTCAACGAAGCGGCTATTCTCACAGCTAGACGGCGCAAAGATGCGGTCACAATGCTAGAAATCGACGATGCGATTGATCGCGTAGTTGCTGGTATGGAACGTACCCCACTCGTCGATAGCAAAAATAAGCGTTTGATTGCTTACCATGAAATCGGTCATGCCATTATAGGCACTCTACTCAAACATCACGATCCAGTCCAGAAAGTCACCTTGATTCCTCGTGGACAAGCACAAGGATTAACTTGGTTTACACCTGGAGAAGAGCAAGGATTAATCTCTAGAGGACAGTTATTAGCACGCATTAGTGGCGCATTAGGCGGACGTGCTGCCGAACAAATAATCTTTGGAGATGCCGAAGTAACTACAGGTGCGGGAGCAGATTTAGAATACATCTCCTCTTTAGCCAGACAGATGGTTACGCGCTTTGGAATGTCAACTTTAGGACCTGTTTCACTAGAAAACCCCAATTCTGAGGTGTTTTTAGGTAGGGATTTTATGTCACGCTCAGAATATTCTGAGGAAATTTCATCTCAAATTGATGCTCAAGTGCGGGCAATAATAGATTATTGCTACAAGGAAGCGTTGCAACTGATTAGGGAAAACCGACATCTAGTAGATCGTTTAGTAGACATTTTATTAGATAAGGAAACTATAGAGGGTGAAGAGTTCCGTAAGATAGTTACCGAGTATAATCAACGGGTGGAGAAACATTTAGCGGTGTAAGCGTTCAGCACTTCTTGTATCAGCTTCTAAAACCCGTCGCTATGACCCAAAACACTGTCTTAGCCAAAATGAGGTAGGCTGGGTTTCTTGAGGGGAACTCAGCTTATTTGAATGCAACTAGGTATTTATTGAGACTTTTGTTAAATATTTTATAAAAATTGTTTACGTTCTCTGGCATCATCCATATATGATGCCTTCAAATGAGTAACTTCCTAGCACCGCTTAACATAAGCCCTTTAATTTTTAATTAAAGTCCAGGTAGTTCTTCGCTTGTCAACTCAAATCCGAAAGATGCTTTGACAAAGACTCAATTTTAAGAGTTTCTCAACTAGAACGCTCAGACCTTGAGGAAAAATCAAAATCAAGCTAAATTGGCATTCCTATCATAAGCGCAAAAACTTTGCCTTAGATTTACCCTATTTCCACTCTTCGACATTATGCTGCAACTAGAATCTCTATCAGACAGAACTAGGATGCCCCAACTTACAAAAACTGCTGTTTTAGTTATTGGCGGTGCTGAAGATAAAGTGCATGGGCGCGAAATCCTACACACCTTTTTTGCACGTGCGGGGGCAGCAGATGCGCGAATTGCCATTTTCCCCTCTGCTTCTAGAGAACCGACAATTATAGGCGATCGCTATCGCAGCATCTTTGAGGAAATGGGCGCTAAGGTAATTAAGGTGCTAGATATACGCGAACGAGAGCAGGCTGAAGACCCCCATTTTCAAGAATTTATTCAAGAGTGTACTGGCGTATTTTTAACTGGTGGAGATCAACTAAGACTGTGTGGACTACTTGCAGATACTCCGCTCATTGAAAAAATGCGGATGCGGGTACATTCCGGTGAAATTACCTTAGCAGGAACCAGTGCTGGTGCAGCCGTGATGGGTCATCACATGATTGCAGGTGGCGGGAGTGGTGAATGTCCTAATCGTTCCTTGGTGGATATGGCAACAGGGTTAGGGATTATTCCTGAAGTGATAGTGGATCAACACTTTCATAATCGTAACCGTATGAGTAGATTGATGAGTGCGATCGCGGCTCATCCAGACCGCCTGGGTATTGGTATTGATGAAGATACCTGTGCCATGTTTGAAAAAGATGGAATTTTGCAGGTAATGGGCAAAGGCACAGTGACAATCATCGATCCAGGCAAAATGTCCCATACAAATCATGCCGCAGTTAGTGCCACTGAGCCAGTTAGCCTACATAATCTTCAGGTACATATTCTGGGTTATGGCGATCGCTATCACTTACACCAACGATGTATATTTCCCCCAGAAGCGTAACTAAAGGTTTGAGTGGGAAAATTGGCGTATTAGGCTTGTAGTTGAATTTTGACTATTTTGTAGTATTCAATTCAAAACTCAATAAACTTCTTGCTCTCAAGTAATTATTTTTCTCCTCTCCTCTCCCCTCCCTCACTGGTGATGGCTAATACCGAAAGTCCTATCACCTTTGGAGTATAATCTGGCTCGCGATCGCTGCTAATCTGGCAGTAAAAAGTTCAGAGTGAACAGTTGAGGGGCTTTTATAAGCTGGAAACTAGAAAATTGGTTCCCTTGATCGCTCAACCTTAAAATTCTTATGAAAATACTTAAAATCCAGACGTTACGCGGTCCCAATTATTGGAGTATTAGACGGAACCAACTCGTGGTTATGCGTCTCGACTTAGAGGAACTTGCCGACAAACCGTCTAATCAAATTCCTAAGTTCTATGAAGGATTAGTACAAGTATTACCCAGTCTAGAAGAACACTATTGTTCTCCTGGCTGTCGAGGTGGTTTCTTAAGCAGGGTCAAAGAAGGCACAATGATGGGACACATCATTGAACATATTGCCTTAGAACTCCAAACATTAGCCGGAATGTCAGTGGGATTCGGTCGTACCCGTGAAACCGCTACACCAGGCGTTTATCAGGTAGTAATAGAGTATTTGGATGAACAAGCTGGTCGCTACGCAGCTAGGGCAGCAGTGCGACTTTGTCAAAGCTTAGTTAATACAGGAAATTATTCCCCAGAGGAATTAGAACAAGACCTGAAGGATTTACGCGAACTCAGGGCAGATGCAGCTTTGGGTCCTAGTACAGAAACAATTGTTAAAGAAGCTGAAGCTAGGGGAATACCCTGGATGCCTCTTAACGCTCGTGCCATGATCCAATTAGGTTACGGTGTTTACCACAAGCGGCTACAGGCAACATTAAGTGATTTATCGGGAATTTTAGCTGTAGAGTTAGCTTGCGACAAAGAAGGAACTAAACAAATCCTGCGTGATGCAGGTGTGCCAGTCCCAAAAGGAACTGTAATCCATTATTTGGATGAACTTGAAGAAGCAATAGGCGACGTGGGCGGTTATCCAATTGTGATTAAACCTCTAGATGGTAATCATGGTAGAGGAATCACCATCAATATTAATACTTGGCAGGAAGCAGAAGAAGCTTATGACGCTGCCAGTGTTGCCTCAAAAACCCGCTCTGTCATAGTTGAACGCTACTATACAGGGCGAGATCATAGAGTTTTAGTAATCAACGGCAAATTAGTTGCTGTTGCCGAGCGAGTTCCTGCCCATGTTGTGGGTGATGGGAAGTCTACTATTGCAGAATTGATTGAGAAAACGAATAGCGACCCTAATCGCGGAGAAGGACACGATAACGTCCTCACCAACATTCAATTAGATCGTACTAGCTGGCAGTTGTTGGAAAAGCTTGGCTATAACTTAGAAACAATTTTACCCCCAGGTGAAATTTGTTACCTGCGGGCAACTGCCAACCTAAGTACTGGCGGTATTGCTGTAGATCGTACTGATGAAGTACACCCAGAAAATATTTGGCTGTTTTCACGAGTAGCTAAGATTATTGGGCTAGATATTGCTGGAATTGATGTAGTCACATCAGATATTTCTCAGCCTTTACATCAAACTGGCGGTGTAATTGTAGAAGTTAATGCTGCCCCTGGATTTCGGATGCACGTTTCTCCTAGTCAGGGTTTGCCCAGAAATGTTGCCGCACCTGTGCTAGATATGTTGTTTCCACCTGGTACACCCACCCGCATTCCGATTATTGCGATTACGGGTACTAATGGTAAAACTACAACTACACGCTTAATTTCCCATATTTATCGCCAAACAGGTAAAACTGTTGGTTATACCACTACAGATGGTATTTACATTAATGAGTTTTTAGTAGAAAAAGGTGATACTACCGGACCACAAAGCGCCCAAGTAATTTTACGCGACCCTACTGTAGAAGTAGCAGTGTTAGAAACTGCTCGTGGAGGTTTACTACGTTCAGGACAAGCGTTTGCTCAGTCTGATGTTGGTGTGGTATTGAATGTCGCTGCCGATCACTTGGGAATTGGTGATATTGACACTACAGAGCAATTAGCTCACCTCAAGAGTGTTGTTGCTGAAACTGTCATGCCTTCTGGTTATGCCATTCTTAATGCTGATGATCCATTGGTTTCAGCAATGGCAAAGCGGGTGAAGGCTAATATAGCTTATTTCAGCATGAACCCAGAGAATGAATTACTGAAGAAACATATACGCTCTGGTGGGTTAGCTGCTGTATATGAAAATGGCTATCTTTCAATTATGAAGGGGGATTGGACTTTTAGAATTGAACAGGCTGTTAATATACCGTTAACAATGGGTGGTAAGGCGGCATTTATGATCGCCAATGCTTTAGCGGCAAGTTTAGCTGCCTATGCCCAAGGTGTCTCAATTGATGATGTTCGTAAAGCTTTAGCTACCTTCCAAGCTTCTGTTAACCAAACACCAGGGCGGATGAATTTATTTAATCTGGGCAGTTATCATGCTTTGATAGATTATGCCCACAATCCCCATAGCTACCAGGCTTTGGGCGGTTTTGTCCGCAATTGGAATAGTGGAATGCGGATCGGTGTTGTTGGTGGTCCTGGCGATCGCCGTGATGAAGATTTTGTGATGCTTGGTAAGCTGGCAGCAGAAATCTTTGATCGCATTATTATCAAAGAAGATAACGACACTAGGGGGCGTAGTCCTGGTGAAGCTGCTGGGTTAATTACTCAAGGCATTAAGTTAGAACAGCGTAATTGCCGTTACGAATCTATTTTAGATGAGACTACAGCAATTTCTACTGCTCTAGATGAAGCGCCAGAGGGCAGTTTAGTGGTGGTTTTACCTGAAAGTATCAGCCTTGCTATTAGCTTAATTGAGGCACGCCGTCAGCAATCTTCTAATGGTTATTCGCCAGTTAACTCGTCAATTAATGTTGAACAAAGCTTAAAGCCCTAATTATTTGAATTTGGCTTGATTCAACGTAGAACCCCCTACCCGTCTACAGGGAGGGGGATACTTTTGATTTTATCGTTATTTTTTATTTAAAATATAAAATTACCCATTTATTTCATTATCTTGTTCTGAATCGGCGTTAGGATTGTTCAACTCCTTTTTAAAGCCACGTAAGGTTTTACCTAACGCGCTACCGATTTCAGGAATTTTTTTAGGTCCAAAAATTATTAAGGCTGCGATCGCAATTATCCCAACTTCCGGCAATCCTAAACCAAACATACCAAATTTCCTGAATTTATGTGCTTTCTTAACTATAGATAATTAAATCTAACTTGAGTTAAAATTTAGGCAGAAGCACTAATATTACTGGTTAATTTATTAATGTCTGCAAGAGATACATTTCATGAAGTTGTCAAGTCTGCTCTGGAAAATGAAGGGTGGATAATTACTCATGATCCGTATCATATAGATTTAGGATTTGTGGATTTTTATATTGATTTGGGTGCAGAACAATTATTAGCTGCCACTAAGGATAATGAAAAAATTGCTGTTGAAATAAAAACGTTTCTTGCACCATCGACAATATCAGAATTTCATACAGCCGTTGGACAATTCATTAACTATAGAATTGCGCTAGAAGAAGATGATCCAGAGCGAAGGCTATATCTGGCAATCCCATTAGAAATTTACAGACGCTTTTTTAAATATTCATTCATTCAAAAGGTGATTGAACGCAATCAAATTCCGCTCTTAGTCTACAACACAGAAAAACCGGAGATTGCACAATGGATCAAGTAAGTTTGTATCGTCAGTATATACAAGAATTACTCACTGAACGAGCAAGTCGCAGATCCTCAAACGATCCAATTGTTAGTGAGGTGATTTTTGATGCTGTACGCGATCGCTATCAGCTTGTCAATGTGGGTTGGAAAAACAGTAGCACTCGGATTTATGGTTGTATACTACATCTAGATATTATAGATGGCAAAATTTGGGTACAGCATGATGGGACAGAAAAGGCGATCGCCGAGCAGTTAGTAGAAAAAGGAGTATCAAAGCAGGAAATTGTGTTAGCGTATCATGCACCTCATGTGCGACAGTATACTGAATTTGCTGTAGGGTGAGCTTGAGAAGTTGATAGCGATTAGTTAATAAAATATTACTAGGTTTAATATCACGGTGAATTACAGGCGGTTGTCGCTCATGTAAATAAATCAAAATTTCCAACAGCGCGTTAGCTATTTGTTTTAAATCTAGTTGATTAATGGGATACTCTACATAAGGTAAAAATCTTGCGAGGAATTTTCCTTTACTGATAATTGATAATTAATAATTGATAATTGATCATGTCACAAACTTTACAACCTTCCCTTAGAGAACAGCAACATCCTTTAATTCGTGGGTTAGCTGACTGCATTGAGTCTACCTGGGAACGCTATTTAGATTTAGAACCTTACAATTTACCTGCTGAGTTGGGATATGTGGAGGGGAGACTAGAGGGAGAAAAATTAATAATTGAAAATCGCTGTTATCAAACACCACAGTTTCGCAAACTGCACTTGGAACTAGCAAAAGTGGGAACGATGCTAGATATTTTACATTGTGTGATGTTTCCCCGTTCAGAATATGATTTACCGATGTTTGGTACAGATTTAGTGGGGGGAAGAGGACAAATTAGTGCGGCGATCGCAGATTTGTCTCCTTTAAGTGCAAATCTTACGCTACCGGACAATTTTCAGCAATCACTCAAAGCATTACCAGCGATCAACTTTTCTCAACCCCGTGAATTACCTGCTTGGGGAGATATTTTTTCGGAGTTTTGCATATTTGTTCGTCCTGGTGATGCTGAAGAAGAAGCACAATTTTTATCGCGTGTAGAAGAATTTTTAGCTATTCATTGTCAAAGTGCGATCGCAGCCCAACAAGTATCTCCAGAAAAACAAGCTGAATTACTTGCTGGGCAAAAGTACTACTGCACTAAACAACAGCAAAACGATAAAACCCGTCGCGTATTAGAAAAAGCTTTTGGCTCTGACTGGGCAGATTATTATATGACTACAGTATTATTTGATTTTGTGGATAGCAATTAGCAATGACGATTCTTCATGTTAAGTTTGCTCCACCAACCTAGTTAATCATTTTTATTTACTAAGTGGTCGTTTATTAGTCTTAGTCCGAAAACTCACGTTCACACCTTCACTAGATTGCGAAAGCACTAACAATGGAGTTGGCTTTGCCTTTTGATCCCAGTCCATTTGGGCAATCCGACCCTGAATTGTTGGTTGCCAGTTATCATGGTCTTCGGATAAACTCAGAAATTTTTCAATACACTCAACTATCTCGCTAATCGTAGCATTAGTTGATTGCGTAGGTAATTTGGTTAACTTAATTTGAATACGGAAAAGTACTCTTTGGGTACGTTTGTTGCCATGTTCCATTTCATACAAGACATCAAATGTTTCATCTACTTGACGACCAGATGTGTTAGCAATGCCAATAACTGCTTGGGAGCCTTCACTAGGGCGAAGTGCGACACTGACAATCTGTTTGACTTTGATTTTTAATTGATTAAGAATCGCAAAGTTAAATACTTCCTCATCCATCCGCATTCTCAAATAATCAAGATTAAAATCGCGCGAGTGAACTAAATCAGGGTTAGTTTCCATTTTGCGAATAGTTTCTAACGCCAGTTTTAGCTTTTTCTGAACATCGTTAGTTTTGAACTCTGCAATTTTAACTTTTTTATTTAGTTGTTCTATTTGGCGCTTGCCATATACAGCTAAACCAATCAGAATTAACAACAGTACCCCTGATGTCAACAGCCAAATTTGTCCATTTGCAGAATTACTAGATGCTGATGGAGCTTGAGAAGTTTGAGTTTTCTTAACAGGTGCTTGGGTCTTCTTAGCAGGTGCTTGAGCCAATACCAAGTTTTGCGAAATAATCTTAAGGGTCATAGGTCACTTGATATAAATAGATGTCTATATAAATACTTCCCTTTTAAGAATGCTTTGTGGCTATTGATACAGTTAAGGGAGCTAAGTTATTATACGCCACTATTTATAATAAGGAATCAAGTAAGTCAACCAAACTAATCGGGAATCTTTTATATCAGCTTGGGGTCGAGCCAACCTCCAAGTTTTGCCTTCTTTTTGACGTTGTAAGTAAACTTCAAACAAGTTATGCTGCTGAGTTACAGTTTGGTGTGGGAGTTTGGCTATCAGGTTATAAGTTCCCTGAATATGGTATGCAGATAAATTTTGAATTATTAGAGGTTTAGTATCAGTGATTTGTAATTGAGTTATTTCAAATCTGAGATGTGATGAGTGTAATTGCTGGGTGAACTGATTTTGGGTAAGATGAAGTTGAAAAATAAGAGCTTTCTCAACAAGCTGCATACTTGGTGCTTGTCCACTAACACCGCAGGCTGTGAGCATTGCTAACAAAATTATAGTTACAATTAGCCGCACAATCACACTTGGTTTCTCCGGGTCTCACTTTTGTTAACCTAATACCAATTTTGGTCATAGGTTATATGTCATTGTTAATTATTAATTGATAATTAATTATTGGTAATTGGTCAAACAATGTCAAATAAAACAAGTGGTCTAGATCAACAACTCTATAATTATCTCCTGTCTGTATCCCTGCGAGAAGCAGATATTCTCAGACAATTGCGGGAAGAAACTGCTCAACATCCTCGTGCTGTTATGCAAATAGCACCAGAACAAGGACAGTTCATGGCGCTGCTGATCCAACTATTGGGAGCTAAGAAAACCTTAGAAGTTGGGGTATTTACGGGTTATAGTTCTCTGTGTGTTGCTTTGATGCTACCGCCGACAGGACAAGTTGTTGCTTGCGATGTTAGTGAAGAGTATACCGCGATCGCTCGACGTTATTGGCAAGCTGCCGGGGTAGCTGACAAAATTGATTTACGATTAGCGCCAGCTATCGAAACTTTAGATCAATTGTTGGCTGATGGGGAAGCCGAAACTTTTGATTTTGCGTTTATTGATGCTGATAAGAGAAATTATCAGGCATATTATGAGCGATCGCTACAACTAATTCGTCCAGGTGGTTTGATTGCTATTGATAACGTTCTTTGGAGTGGTCGAGTTATTGACTTTGAAGATCAGGACAAGCAAACTCAGGCGATCCGAGATTTTAATCAATACTTGTATCAAGATAACAGAATTAGCTTGAGCTTAGTACCGATTGCAGATGGGTTAACCCTTGCACTAAAAAAATAAGCTTTGGTCATTGGTCATTGATAATTGTTAATTGATTTAAATCTAAGTGGCTTAAACAAAATATTTTCCTTGTGCTGATCTGGCATAACTGTTCCAGTTAGGGTTGCCCAATCTAAAGCTGCTCCTTCTAATGATGCTCCGCTCAAATTTGCACCTGTCAGATCAGCTAGGAATAACCCCGCCCATTGCAAATCTGCCCATTGTATATTTGCACTTGCTAAGTTTGCACCTGTTAAATCTGCCACCATCAAGTTGGCATAACTAAGATTTGCTCTTTCTAAACCAGCACTGCTGAGGTTAGTGCGTTCTAGGCAAGCGGCTTTAAGATTTGTATCATTTAGATTAGCTCCACTTAAATCATAGTCCCGGAGATCTGCGCGAGTCAAATTTGGCTTGATTTCAGGATTTTGTTCCCGCCACTCATTCCAAGATTGTACTCCAAGGTTTAGTTGATCTAAATGCTGTAAGTTTGCCATTGAAAGTCACCTTGTTTTGGTTTTTAATATGGGGAGAATATTTTAAATACTCTTCTATTACTTAATTCATTGATAACTTATTTTTAGACTAATTATTTGATGAAACAATTTAGCTTATAAATAATTAACTAACTAGCAATGAAAGTTCATCGCTAACTGTTAACTTTTCTCTACACGCGGCACGTAGTAAGCGGTTAACACAAGATTCTTCATCAGGGCTAAGAGTATCTTCTAATATGGCTGTCATTAATCCATAGCGATCAGCCAGAGTAATAAAACCAGAGGTACTAACATCAGCATATAAATCACCGATAGCGCCAGGAATTAGATTAATTTGTAACTGCATCAGTACCGGACTGAACTCGATGCTTCTAATATCGGCTAAAATCTATTGGTTAGGGGTGATTTGACTGTCTAAGTTTTGTGATCCCGCAACGGGTCGAGTGTGACATTTTTATAAGTTTATTGCGATCGCAGCATTAAAAAAATGTGACGTTTAAGAGCTAGAGAGGTGACAGGGATCACACTCAATATTTACGCTGAGATCCCCCTAAATCCCCCTACCCTATGCGCTCCGCGCAGGCTACGCCAAGGGGAAGGCTATGCGCTTACGCGCAGGCTACGCCAACGCCTATAAAAAGGGGGACTTTGAATTTTTCACCTTTTTAAGGGTAGCTATAGCAATTTTCAGTCAAGTGATGTACAAGTAGAAAACATCGCTCTCACGCTAACTGTAAGCATTCTCTCCCAAGGTATAGGAATAATTATGCTTACCACACTTCTTTAGTTTGAATAACTCAGAAGTATTATCTTCAGGAAGATATCTTTAGTGGGATGGACATTTTGTAAAAAATGTAACCATAATATTTTTTACAATTTGGTATTTCAAAAGCAAGAGCCATAAGTGAGGAGCTTATATGAAATACACTTTTGAATTATTAGGTGTTTCTCCAATCCTTTACTTCTTTAACCAACAGCAAGAATTGATCGAGAAGCATCCTTATACAGGAGTTGAGTATTTAGGTAGCTTCAAATGTACTCTGGATGCTTTTATTGCATCAGTGGAGACGGTTCCATCTAAAACAGATTGGAATTTTGATGAAGTTGTAGATACTATGGTTAATTTTTGGCTGAATAACTCAGATCTCGTTCAATTTTGGAAAACAAGATTGGATGATGCTGGGAAAGAAAGTTTATTAATTGCCAGAGTTGCTGATATTAAGGGATTACGCAATCAGTTAGAATTCTTATTAGAATGATTCTCCTCATCAGTAGGGGCGGGTTTAATTGAGATTTTTGTACGATACCTAGATGCAGGTGAACTCGCCCCTACAATAAGATTTATCACCACAAGTACGGGTGAGCCAAACTGAGGGGTTTACTGGATCATGAGCTTGATAACTTGCAGCAAGGGTCATCAAAACCCAGAGGGGTCACGTTTTTGTACTCTATGCGGTGAACCACTACCAGAACACAATGCCTTTGCAGGTGGTATCAATACTGGTTTAGTGGAGGGAACGCGACTGCGCGATCGCTATATGATTAAATATCAGTTAGGTCAAGGCGGTTTTGGTAGAACCTACTTAGCTGAAGATACTGGGCGGTTTAATGAATTAATTGTCCTGAAAGAATTAATGCCAACAGGACAAGGTACTTATGCTTTGCAAAAAGCTGAGGAGTTATTTCAACGAGAAGCAGCAATTCTGCATAAACTGCGACATCCCCAAATACCTAAGTTTTGGGAATTGTTTCGTGATAGAAAAGGTTTGTTTTTAGTTCAAGATTATATTGAAGGTAAAACATATCAAGATTTATTAAATAACCGACTAGATAATGGGCAAAGTTTTAGCGAAGTAGAAATTATTGAATTATTACAGCAACTTTTACCTGTTTTAAGTTATCTGCATAAGCAAGGCGTAATTCATCGCGATATTTCTCCCGATAATGTTATCCGCAAAGAGCAAGATGGATTACCTATATTAATAGATTTTGGTGGTGTTAAACAAACTGCTATTGATGTTGCAACGCAATTAGCAGCAGAAAAATATGGCGGTAGTGGTACTCGTTTAGGTAAAAGTGGTTATGCTCCTGATGAGCAATTAAGATTAGGATCAGTTGCGCCTCATAGTGATTTATATGCTTTAGGTGTGACAGCAATTGTATTAATGACTGGTAAACCACCCCAAGAATTATTTGATGCACATACAATGAGTTGGGTATGGAACCGTCAGCTAAATTTAAGTTCTGATTTTAATAAAATTTTACAACGAATGTTAGCGCAAAGACCTTCTGAGCGTTTTCAATCTGCTGAGGAAATTTTACAACAATTGCCAGCCGTTTCAACTGTACCAGAAACGCGAGTACAACCTCATTTAACCCAGCGCCAAATTACTAGCAGTAATAATAACTTTATTCCTCCAAGTCCTGCACCTATAAATACTTCTGGTCAAGGACATTTATTAGATAACTCTGTTGAAGTTCCAGATGAAATTGTTGGCTGGAATTGGGGCGCTTTTCTGCTACCTGGGTTTTGGTGTTTGACAAATCGTGTTTGGATCGGTTTGCTTTCCTGGCTAGATTTATCTGTAGTTACTTTGGGTATACCAACAATAACTATCTCAATATTACTAGGTCTTAAAGGTAATGAGTGGGCATGGAAAAGTCGCAAATGGAAAAGTGTAAAAGCTTTTAAAAGACATCAAAGATTCTGGGCGATCGCAGCTTTTATTCTTTGGGCTTTATTCTTAATCATAATCATAGGTGTGATTTTGTTTGCGATCGCGATCGCAGGTTTCGGTATGTAGCCTAAATCACATTAAATGATTAAGCAAATGATTTTAGTTGCTAGCTGCAATCTTCTTACCATGCCAAAAAACTACGGAATTTATTTATTAATAAGAAAATTCTAAGTTATTTAAAGAACATTCAAAAAGAACTTAAAATTTTGCGGCATAAAGTATGGTATGTAAATAGTGTGCATTAACCATATTGATTACGATGACCTTAGATATTAAAAAGTTTTTTCAGGCTACTAATCCTAGTAAAACATTAGTAGCAGATAATCCAGAGGATCAGAAATATTATATTGATTTTTCCTCGGTGCGGGGGGGCAAAATTATTGAGGAAATTAAGGATAATATTAGTTTTTTTTCACCTGATGACCCTACTTGTGTGTTATTCACGGGACATATTGGTTGTGGTAAATCTACAGAGTTACTACGGCTAAAATCTGATCTGGAAGGGGAAGGTTTTCATGTAGTGTATTTTGAATCTAGTGAAGACTTGGAGATGGCGGATGTAGATATTGGGGATGTGTTATTAGCGATCGCGCGTCGTATTAGTCAAAGTTTAGACACAATTAAGCTTGATGAACCCAAAAATTTTAAAGATTTGTTACAGGGCGCTGCTAAATTGTTGCAAACTGAAATAGAACTTGGGGCTGAAGCGAGTGTTCCTGGTGTTGGTAAGATTTCGGCTAATACAACTGGTAAGTATTCTGTAGAAGCGGGTTTACCTGGAGTTGGTAAATTAACTGCTAGTAACGATCAGGGTGTTGCTTTAGCTTTGGGTATTGGCAAGATTACCGCTAAAGCTAAGAGTGATTCTACTCTGCGTGAGCGATTAAATCAGTATTTGGGTCCACAAAAGACTAAGTTGTTAGAAGCGATTAATCAGGAATTAATCGAACCTGCGATCGCCAAACTGAAACAGCAGGGTAAACATGGGTTAGTTGTAATTGTCGATAACTTAGATAGGATTGATAACCGCCAAAAGTCGTGGGGTCGTCCGCAGCAAGAATATTTATTTGTGGATCAAAGCGAGTATTTAACTAAGTTGCGTTGTCATTTAGTTTATACTATGCCGTTGTCGCTGAAGTTTTCTAATGATTATGGTAATTTGACGCAACGGTTTCCAGAAGATCCCAAAGTGTTACCGATGGTTCCGATATATTTAGCAGATGGTGGCGAATGTGCTGAAGGTATGGCATTATTGCGACAGATGGTATTAGCAAGAGCGTTTCCTGATTTGGAAGAATGCGATCGCCTGCAAGAAATACCGAACCTTTTTGAGAGTCCTGAAACCTTAGATCGCTTGTGTTATATGAGTGGCGGACACCCCCGCGACTTGTTGCGCTTGTTGAATGACTGGATTAAAAAACAACGACAAACTCCCCTCACCCGTCAAACTTTAGAAGACTTAATTCGCAACCGTCGCAACGAAATGACTTTACCTATTTCTGCGGATGAGTGGGAATTGTTGCGAGAAGTTAAGCAACGCAAAAAAGTTAGTGGCGATCAAGCTTATCAAACCTTAATCCGCAGTCGGTTAGTTTTTGAATACCGTTATAATGGCGAGTCTTGGTTTGATGTTAATCCTATTTTGGCAGATGCTAAGGAGTTACAGTAATAAGCTGTTGCACTGGGAATAAAGAGAAAAGTCACGACTTACGCAAACTTGAAACCTAGATCCCCCCCAGCCCTCCTTATTAAGGGGGGAGAATCCCATCAAAGTCCCCCTTAATAAGGGGGATTTAGGGGGATCTCTCCGTAACTACTAGCAGTCTATTCCCTCCTCTCTCCTCAAAACCTAGATCCCCCCCAGCCCCCCTTATTAAGGGGGGAGAATCCGATCAAAGTCCCCCTTAATAAGGGGGATTTAGGGGGATCTCTCCGTAAGTACTAGCAGTATATTCCCTCCTCTCTCCTCCCCCCTCCCCTCTATATGACCGAATTTGAAATCAGCACTAATAATCAAAATTCCTTAGAAGAACTCGCCTGGGAAATTTCCGCTTCTCAGGGAGAATTTAAACTTATTTTGGTGCGTTGCAATTATCTGGAATTAAAATTACAACTTACCAATCTTTTACAACAAAATTGTGAAGTTAATATTAAATTTTTAGATTTACAAGCATCAGAAAGCACTCTTTTTGCCAGTATTAAATCCCAATTAGGAGATGAACAGCCAGCCGCTTTGATGGTCTTTGGATTAGAAAGTGTGCGCGACTTAGATCAAATATTGGCTGCTACTAATCAAGTGCGGGAAGAATTTCGCAAGTATTTTAATTTTCCCGTAGTTTTATGGATCAATGATGCCGTATTCAAAAAACTGGCGCGTCTAGCACCGGATTTTGAAAGTTGGGGGACAACCGTAGCTTTTACTCTTTCTCAAGAGCAATTAATTAATATTCTTCGTGGCAAAGCTAAACAACTTTTTAATCATCAGTTGATTTTATCGGAAAAAGATTGTTTAGAGCTACAAGCAGAATTGATGGCAGCCCAAACAGATTTACAGATTGAATCAGCAAATATAGATTTAGAAGTTACGGGTAGCTTAGAATCTTTATTAGGTTTTGTTAACCAAGCACTCAACCAAACTGATCCGGCAATTCAACATTATCAGCAAGCTATAACTCTGTGGCAGGAACTTAATGATTTACTCTGTCAAGGCTATATATATTGTGAAATAACTTATTGTTATTATAGTAAAGCGTTTCGCCATAAAGATAAAAATCATTCTGATTGGCAAGCAACTCAAGATTATTTGCAAAAATGTATTCAGGTTTGGGAAGAAGCTAACCGATGGGATTTGATTGCTAACTCGATTAGTGGGTTAGGGAAAATTCTCAGTGATTTACAAGATTGGGAGAAGTTAGCAAGTTTAGTTGATCGGGTTTTACCGATTCATCAATCCCAGAATCAACAATTTGAATTATCTCAGGATTATGGATTTTTAGCAGAAATTGCTTTAGCGCAAGGGGAATGGAAAAAGGCTCAGAATTTAGTCCAACAAGCAATAGCTATTTTACCAGATGTTAAGTCAAGTGTCAATAGTGAACATCAAAAATTACTAAAACAATCTCAAAGTTTATATTGGTTTATTTTAGGGAAGGCGCAGCAAAATTTCCAGCAACCACAAGCAGCAATTACCCAATTAGAAGCAGCATTAAAAAATGCTAATCCTGAGTATGACCCGCAATTTTACCTGGATATACTCAGTAATTTGCAAAAGCTTTACTATCAGCAGGGGGATTATCTCAAAGCTTTTGAATTTAAGCAAGATCAACGCTCACTTGAGCAGCAGTATGGTTTGCGGGCGTTTGTGGGTGCAGGTTGGATTAAACCGCAGCGTCAAGCCAAGTTATTTAGGATGTTGGATAGTGCATCCTTAAATGTAACAGCAAACTATGAAAATGTTGCTTCTGAGATTACCGCATCGGGACGTAGTTTAGATGTAGAAAGATTGATTGAAAGAATCGGTCGCCCTGATTATAAGTTTATTGTGATTCATGGACAATCAGGAGTAGGTAAAAGTTCTTTAGTAAGTGGTGGATTGATGCCCACACTCAAGCATAAAGCTAGTGGGACGCAAGATTTTTTACCTGTGTTGATGCGCTATTACACTAACTGGGTTGAGGAGTTAGGAAAATTACTGAAAATGGCATTGGCAGACAAACAAGTTAATTTAACTAATGCTTTAGATTCTCCGCAAGCTATTTTAGAACAGTTGCGAGTAGCTGGACAATATAATTTACGCCCCGTTATAATTTTCGATCAATTTGAAGAATTTTTCTTTGTTTATCCCGAAGTAAAGCCCAGGCGGAGATTTTTTGAGTTTGTAGGGGAGTGTTTGAATATCTTACCTGTGAAGGTAGTTTTGTCCTTGCGGGAAGATTACATTCATTATTTGCTGGAGTGTAATAGTATGCCCAGTATGAAGATTATTGGTAATGATATTCTCAGCAAAAATGTACTTTATCAGTTAGGGAATTTTTCGGTTGATGATACCGCAGCAATTATTCAGAGGTTGACAGCAAGAGCTAATTTTATCTTGGAGTCAGATTTAATTAGTAAGATAGTTGAAGATTTAGCTGGAGAGTTAAATTCTGTCCGCCCAATTGAATTGCAGGTAGTCGGGGCGCAACTGCAAACAGAGAATATTACTACTTTAGGGCAGTACCAAACTTTAGGGGAAAATGCGAAGGAAGAATTAGTTAAGCGTTATTTAGCAGAAGTAGTTGCTGACTGTGGTGCGGAAAATCAGAAGGCGGCGGAATTAATTTTATATTTATTGACTGATGAAAAAGGCACTCGTCCGTTAAGAACTCGTGATGAGTTGGAACGAGATTTACAAGCGTTAGCCGCAGATTTTGCTACAGAAGTACATAAATTAGATTTGGCATTAAAGATTTTTGTCGCTTCGGGTTTAGTGGTGTTGTTACCAGAAAATCCGGCAGACCGTTATCAGTTGGTACATGATTATTTAGCAGCATTTATTCGCCAGCAACAGGAACCGAAGTTAAGAGAGTTGATGATGGAACTCCAGCAAGAAAGAGAAAAGCATAAGCGCACTCAAGAAAAATTAAGAGTTGAATATGCTGAAAAGATCTTAGCCCAAGCTGAAAAAGAAGTACAAAAACAACCTATAACTCTAATCAAATTTTGGAAATCTTGGAAAGTATTAATTAAAGCAGGTTTAGGCGCTGCTGGCTGCATCATTATTTTACGCATGGCTGGACTATTACAGGCATCGGAATTGGCGATGTTAGATCAGCTAATGCTACTACGTCCGCCAGAGCCAGTTGATGAGCGGGTTGTTATTGTTAAGGTTACTGAATCAGACATAAAAAAATGGCCAATAACTGATCAAGAAGTGGCTAGATTGCTCAAAAAAATTGATACATTCAAGCCTCGTGTTATTGGTTTAGATATGTATCGCAATTTAGTTCAAGAACCTGGTCATCAAGAATTAGTCAATACGGCTAAAAGCATTCCTAACTTAATAGGTATTCAAAGAATTAAGGATAAAAAAAGTTCAGGTGTTGCCCCGCCCCCATTTCTTAGGAAAGATCAGATTGGATTTAATAATTTTCCGCTAGATACTGATGGCAAAATACGTCGTAACTTGTTGTATGTTTATGATCAAGATGACAATCCCATCCCAAGTTTTGCCATCACTTTAGCTGAGGCTTATTTAAAAGCGCAAGGAGTTGAATCTCAATTAGCAGTTAGTAATCCGAATTACCTACAATTAGGCAAAACTGTATTTTCACCCTTTGCAACAAACGATGGTGGCTATGTAGGCGCTGATGATGGTGGCTATCAAATATTAGGCAACTTTCGTTCTCCAGATAAGTTGCTTAGTGTGTCAATGGCAGATGTGTTAGCAAATAAAGTACCTGCAAATAAGCTGCGCGATCGCATTGTAATTATCGGCTTACAAGCTAGCAGTTTTGGCGATCTTTTTTATACTCCTTATAGTAGCAAGTTTTTTGATGCAGCCGAGCCATTTTTTGGTGTACAAATACACGCTAACTTTACCAGTCAGATCATCAGCGCCACGCTGGACGGTAGACCTTTAATTAAAGTTTTGTCTGACGCATTAGAATTTTTTTGGATTTTTAGTTGGTCTTATTTTATAGCTTATTTGGGATTGAATTTTTATTATTCGCGTTCTATAACAAAATTAATTGTTATCATTATTTTAACAGAATGTGCTTTTCTTTTTAGCTGCTATTTATTATTTTTAAATGGTTGGTGGGTATCTTTAATTCCTCCATTACTAGCAAGCCCTATAGCCCTAATTACTGTTGTTATTTCTTTTTTGGGACAAAAAAAAATTTATGAAATATATCATAGTTTACTGTTAATTTTAAAATTTTATAGACAAAATCCTGATACTGGTTATTTAGCAATAAAGTATTGGGTTAATGCTAATAAAACATTATTGATAAATAAAGAGTCAGTTAATATAGTTGTTGCTATTCTCACTAACTCTCAGAATATAAATGATATTGCTGATTTATCACCTTTATTAGAAAGCTTGTCATTGCTAGAAAATCCATTCCTTGGTCAAACATTGCTTACTTTTTTGGTTGCCAGTCAAAAAATTCAAGCCTTTATAACTACTTACGAGACCAAGCAGCAACTTGAATTATTGGATTCCGCAATATTGCTCATAAAAGATTTATCTGATAACCGAAATAAATCTTTTAAAAATATTGCACAGCAATGGCTGAAGATCATGAATGAGCATCGCTCAACAATCATAATGAAGGATTGAAAATAACCAGTTGTAATCCTTAAAATGATATTTGCTAATATGGTAGATTTAAAAATTTTTTAACTTGCTTGTTGCTGAAGTAATTGTTGCTTTTCTGCTACCCGTCTACCAAAGACATCAGCGATTAAAGGACTGGCTAAACAAGTCACAATAATATATACAATAAATCCATTAAAAATTCCCTCATTCAATATCCCGGCATTCTTGCCAAATAAATTCAAGCAGCACTAAAACTAGATAAGTAAGTCAAGCCAGTTAAGTTTATTACCCCCAGTCTCAAAATTAGGGAGGGGGAGTTTTTGGTTTTATCTTTTTTAATGTGCAGCTAGTTAGTAATTGTTGTTGCCCATAATTTTATTGCTGAGTAAGGCATATATGGATGCACTTTTTCCATTATTTATATAGTATGTCAAGTTGGGAAAATTTGCAAGATATTTTAGCAGAATTTTTCAGGGTTAAATAGTAAAATTTATTATTTAAAAAATCAATAATTATAAATACTTTATTAAAAACTGCCATGAAAATTAAATAACAAGTATATTAAATATAATTCAGGGAAAAATCAACACAATATGACTTTACTTAAAGACGTAACAGACTGCTCTACCTATTCTGTACGTGGGCTAGACAATCAACTAATTGCCCAAATGAATAAAATTCGTCCTAACTTGTTAGTACGAATTGATAGCTTGAATGTGGAATTAGGGCAAGCAGTCCACCCTTGGATGCAAGCGGCGGCTAAGAAATGTTTGGAAAGAGCGATCGCGGCTAGAGGTCAGCAGATGATCATCAACTCAGCCTACAGAACGATCGCAGCGCAAATGCTACTGTTCTTACAATACAAAACTGGGCGATGTGGAATTACTGCTGCATCACCCCCAGGAAATAGCAATCATAATAATGCTAGTGCGATCGATATAGAAGACCCCTACGGCTGGCGTTCAGCACTAGAATCTAACGGATGGCGCAAACTTGGTGATTGGGATCGAATGCACTATGATTGCGTGGATAACAATATACAGTCAATTAAAGAAATTTCAGTACAGGCTTTCCAGCAATTGTGGAGTATGTCTCGCCCCAATGATAAACTGGCAGATGATGGGGATTATGGGCCAGCAACATCTAGCCGATTGCTCTACGCGCCAGCAGAAGGATTTCCTGGAGTAGGGATACCGAGAGTATTAAAACTTACCGAACCGTTACAAATCGGTAATGATGTCGGAGAGCTTCAGCTTGCACTCAGGAAAGCGGGAATCGACATCGACAAAGCTGACAAAGTGTTTGGAACCGGAACTGATTTAGCTGTTAAAGAATTTCAGACAGCTAAGAATATGGTTGCTGATGGAATCGTTGGTAGTGGTACTCGCAAGGCTTTAGGCTTGGAGTAAACGTAGATTTACAATGCTTGCTGAAGTAATTGTTGCTTTTCTGCTACCTGTCTACCAAAAACATCAGCTATTAAAGGACTGGCTAAACAGGTAGCAATAATATATACAATAATTCCATTAAAAATCCCCTCATTCAATATCCCGGCATTCTTACCAAACAAAGCAACGACTAATACTAATGCTGCGCGAGACATGGTGAGGCTAAACATTACCATGATTTCAGCAAAAGAATACTTATATAATTGCCCTGCTATCAATGCTGCTAAAAACTTCGCCCCAACTGCACCAATAATTATCACTAAGGCAATGCCTAAATTTTCAGGATGAGTAAATAAAACACGGGGATTAGATAACACACCTACAGAAATCATAAATGCTGGAATAAATAAGCTATTTCCTACAAATTCAATTTGTTTCATTAAGGGGCTAGTGAGGGGAATTAAAGAATTTAAGGCTAGTCCAGCAATAAATGCGCCTACTATGGAGTCAATACCTAATAATAAGGTCGCACTGGCTGTAATAAATAAGCAGGTTAATACAAAAATATATTGCTTGTTTAAGCTATCAGATGGGGGTTGCATAGGTTGAAGAGAACCTCTCCCCCCTGCCCCCTCTCCGTTAACGGAGAGGGGGGGTAAAATAGGATTTTGAGTAATAATATTTTTACCGATTTTAGGGATTCCCCAAAAACATAAAAAGGCTAATATTGGCAGGAAAATTAATAATTTAATCCATAGCCAGATTCCCACATTTCCACCTGCAAATGCTTGGACAATTGATAAGCCTACTAGGGTAAAAATAGAAGTAACAATTGTGCCACCAACTGCTACGCCTACGGCTTCTTGCTGGACAATTCCCAACCTGGTCATAATGGGATAAGAAACTAGGGTGTGAGGCGAGTAAAGAATACCTAAAAGTAAACTGGATAATATTACGCCTGTTAACCAATAACCAGATAAGATACCTACAATTAGGGGAATGCCAAAAGTTAGGCAGCCGAAAAAGAGCGATCGCACTCCTAGTCGTTTAAAATTCTTTAAATCCATCTGCAAGCCTGCTAACAACATAATGTACAGCAAGCCAATTTTTTCTAATAATATTAATTGGGCATCTCGTGATATAATACCGAGAACGTTATTGCCTAAAATTGTCCCTAGAATTATCAGAACGACTAATTGAGGTAATTTGAGGAGTTGGGATAGAAAGGGTGCGATCGCAATAATCAACAGCACCACACAAAAAATATAAACTGGATCGGTTAGAGGTAAAGTAACAATTCCACTATTACTAATTGGTGTTGTAGTGATAAATAGCATTATTTTAAATTGAGTATTTAGTAGCGGTAATATTAATCCACACTTCCAGCAATAACTTTTCCTAAAATTAGCTAGGAATTAATAATTTTAATTTTAGATCGAGGCAAGTTTATATATATCAATGGTGTGTCCGCATAGCTGGTTGTGCAACCCGCCCCTACAAGTGATGCTCCCTCCTCTCCCCTCCCTCCTCCCCCCTCTCTTCCCCTACAACCACTGCCCACCCTTAAAGCGCGATCGCGGGAATAAAATCCGCATAATAGTTTGAGAAGCAATATAAACAGCCAACCAGACTAAGCTGTAGTGGACAACAAACCACTTTAAAGGTAAATCTTCAGGTGGAATGCCTGGTAAACCAAAAATCTTTACCAGCAACACCACAAACACCGCTTCCCAAATACCCGCCAACAATTGAAAAACCCCAGGCCAATCAGAATCCCAGCGAAATGTCTGGAAGTAATGATAAAGAACGTCCCAACCGATCCCAAATAAAGCTATATAAATTAGTACTAAAAAATAGACTGAACTACTAGGGGCAATAATTCCTAGATAGAAAGGCAAACTTACTAAGCTACCTACAGTAGCAAGTAGTAGTAATCGAGTTTGCCAACGACCCAAAAGAGTAGGAGTCATTTGAGGTTTGAGTAGTCGGAACTAAAGGTATTGTATTCTAGAAACTTCCTTTGGGTAAAATCATTACAACGCCGACAGACCGTGCAGGTTTTGTCGTAGCTAATGACTTCGTGCAATGCTTAAATAGCGTCTCTACCTATCCTTCAACCGTCTCTAGGACTCCCACCACACTGTACTGGGTTGGTGGTGAGATGAATCGCGGACAGAATTTTGTGGTAAAGTAATATCAGTCTTATGAACCTCCTTTAGTTGTGAAAACCAACCAACATAATTGGGACAAGTAGTGAAGGCAAAATATCCAAATACCGTAGGGCATACGGGATTTCAAGCTTGTGGAGAGGAAGTAGGACTACTTGGTGCTTGCATCAAAAGCATTTCTCTGTGAAGCAAGAATCTCCAGTGCATCGCGTAAGCGAGAGCGGGAGAGTGTCAAGAAACCTGGTTCACATCTACCTAATCGGTCTTTTTCGGTGCAGCTTAACCGATTACCCCTAGTCACTCGACGTTGCGCGGCGTGTTTGCTGGAAATATCACTGGTTGCTATGAGTGCCTTAATTCCCTACGGAATTGGGGTATATGCGAAAAATCATTCAACTACAGGGCTAGTTCCGCTCAATCCCTTAGTAATAACAACCGAAAAAGCGATCGCCAAAACATTAGCTCTACCTTGGCGGCGGCAGGGTATACCTCAAGTTCCACCACTGACAAATCTTTTTTGGTGTGGCGCATTATTAGCACCGCTAGTAGTTGTAAGCTGGCAATTATATTTATTAGGGAAAACAGGTCAAACACTTCCCAAACGTTGGTTTGGGGTAGTAGTAGTCAGAAAAACTGGCGCACCTCCAGGTTTAGTAAAAATATTGATCCGTGAAATATTAAGTTTCACTTTTCTACCCCTAGAAGTTGCGTACTTCATTTGGCGGTTGACAGGCTCATTTCCCGATCTAGCAATTTTACTAGGGTTAGGTGGGTTAACAGTTTTAGGACAAAATGCGACATTATTTTTCAATCCCGACCGCCGCGCTATCCACGATCGTTTAGCTGGAACCTTCGTTCTCAATGCTAATCAGTATGGTTTACCTTATAGAGAACGTAGCCAAAAAGTCCAACCTTTACGGCAGGAAAAGCCTTTTAAAGTAGAAGGATCTAGCAATTGGACAAAGCCTAATCCAAGTGCAACTAACAAACCCAAACTTTATCAAAGAGTAACTACAATTGTTTTTAGCTCACCCTTTCGCTTTTCAGAGTGGCGACTTTGGGATTGGATGCGACAACACCCTGGTATGACGCTCCTGATTGCAACTGGTACAGGTACAGTTTTGGTGTTAGGAACTTTTATTGGTCTTCAAGTTTATATCCAAAATCAGGTGAGTCGGCGAGTATCTAGTGAGCAAAATAACCAAGTATTTCTAACCTTAGTCAAGCAATTAACTACTACTGATGTTAATGCTACCGCCGAACGACGCGCGGCAATTGTAGCATTAGCAACTCTTAAAGACCCGCGTTCTCTTGACTTTTTAGTAGATTTGTTATCTCAGGAAAAAACAGAGGAACTGATTGATACAATTGGGCAATCACTGGTGAGTAATGGTAATGAAGCTTTGCCAGACTTGCAACGGCTCAATCAATCCCTGACTAATGATTTAAAGACGCGAAATCAAAACAACTCCGAAGAGCAACGATTGATTGCTGTGCGGCTGAGGGCAACTCAGAGTGCGATCGCTAAAATTATCACCCTCTACAATGATCAAGTTCATAATTCCGATCTGAGCCGGATTGACCTGAGTTCATCTAGCACTGGTTTTGCACCTTTCAACCTAATTTTAGATAAAGCTGATTTGTCGGGAATTAACTTTAAAGGTGCAAACCTGACAAATGCCAGCTTACGCAATAGTAAATTCTACAATTTTGGTCAAGACAAACGTTTTGGAACATTCGATGATGCGATCGCAGATTTGAGTGGAGCAGACTTAAAAGAAGCAAATCTTACAGGTGCTGACCTCACCCATGTATCCATGAATCGTACTAGCTTTATCCGAGCAACTCTGAATAATTCTAACTTGTCTTACGCTCAGTTAAAAGGAGCAAACCTGAGCAATTCTAAGTTAATTGGTGCAAATTTAGATCAAGCCGTTTTAGAGGATGCTAACTTAAGCGCAGCTAATTTGGCTGATGCTAACCTAATGCAAGCTAACCTCCGAAACGCTAACTTAAGTTCTGCTAAATTAGCGGGAATTAATCTCACAAATGCCCAATTACAAAATGCTAACTTGCAGAATACCGATTTAAGCTCATCTGATTTACGTGGTACAAACATTGTGGGCGCAAATTTCCAGGGCGCTATCTTTGCGGCTTCAGAATTTTCTGATTCTGAGAACTTTAATCAACGTCTACCAACCGTTGATTCAGCCGCCCGCCTCCAAGGAGTTGACTTTTCCCAAGCTAACAATTTAGATAGTCAACAAATTACTATAATTTGTAGCCAAGGAGGAGTTCATCCTCAATGCCCCTGATTGGCAACTGGTAGCTCCACTTAATGGTGGCAAGCAGGGGGGCAGGGGAGTCAGAGGGGCAGAGGAGGTTAAAAAATTACATTCTATATTTAGTTAGGTTGACCTACTTGGTTGTTAAATAATTGGTGTTGAGGAGTAAATACAATGCAGTGTCTTCAAAATTTGTTTTCAAAAGTGAAAAGTATTACCCTAGCTCAGATAGTTTTAATAAGTATTGCTTTCAATCCCCAATTAGCATCTGCTCAGGCTGCCTATGGTAGTTATGTAGGTGCGGGTGTTAGTTTGGGGTTGAATGGGAATTCTAATGGAGAAGGTCGCCAGCTTGGGGGGGTAATTGCTGGACGTTATAAGTTGCAGGAACTTCCTTTTTCGCTGAGAACACAAGCCTTAATTAGTGGCTCAAGTTCAGCCATTGTGCCAACAGTTTCCTATGATTATCCGGTTAATTGGCAAACAGATGCGTATTTGGGCGCAGGTCTTGTGCTTCCAGTTGGCGATAGCGCTACGCCTGTCGGAGATAAAGCCAGCTTTGCTCTACAACCAGGGGTAGATTACTCTGTGCCTAATAGCAATACCGTGGTTTTTGGGAATGCGATTTTTGCTTTTGATGCTTACCGTAATGGGGGTGGAACAGCAATTTCAGTTCAAGGCGGAGTTGGTGTAAGGTTTTAACAATTAACAATTAAGAACGTGGGCATAAATCAACGTATAGTCGTTTTCACTTTTGAGGCAAACATCCGTCGCCAATGAAGACCTAAGCGATCTTTAACGTTTAATTTTGCCCACATACTTAACAAGGAGCAATTACCAAAACAGACATAAGCTAACGCGCATCTTTATAACTCTTGAGAAAAGTTATCAAACACAATAACCCTCTCTCCTCCCTCCCTAAAATATAAAATTTAGAAACACAACAGCTTACAACCATAACCCTTACAAGAGAGCCAACTTTTTATTAAGTGAACGGTATTGACTGCTAATTGATAATTGTTAATTGTTAGCTACTTGTAAGCGTCGGGTCACAATCGTTACGCCATCCGCCCGAATTAACACTGCTGAAACCCAATAATTCCCTAGTTTACGGGGTGCTTTTCCTACCTTAAAAATTCCACCCGCAGCTAGTGGTTCTAGCTCATAAGACTTGGGCTGAGTATAGGCAGTTGTACGCACCTGCTCTTCTACAGCAGCGCCGAGTAGCACATCATCTCCGATTGGTTCTTTGACGATCGCTTCAAAGTTATACTGTTGACCAGGGCGTACTTTCTCTGGCAAATTTACGTCCACAGTCGGAGGTTTTTTCCCAGTTGATAGTTGGGTGCGTTCTGATAAGATTTCTTGTCGAACTATTTTGCCATTACTGAAATGCTGGCGCGATCGCATTGTGCCATCAAATTTCATATTCCTGCCGTCACGCTGCTGGTTCCCAGTAATATAAGTTAAGGTTTCGGCAACAAAACCATTCCCCTGTGGCTGCCAAGATTGCAATTCTGTACGGTAGTTGAGTTGCGGATAACGTTGCCACAGTTGAGTTAAACCTTTTTCTACAGCAGTACGATTTAAGCCATCAGAGTTAGTAAAATTTGGGCTATAAAATCCCATTACAGTTTTAACTTCGTGACGGTTGGCGGCGGTTTCAACTTGCGTCAACAGGTTTTTGAGTTGTGTCGGGGCGGTTGCAGGAGTTTCTGCCCAAACCCCATTACCTGAAAGCGTTGTTAACAACAGTGTTAATAAAAACAATAAAACATTGGATTTACGCTGTTTAATTGCGTATAAAACTTGCTGTTTAGTTACAGAGGTTCCCATAAGTGATAGTTTGGATAGTTGATTCTAGATTTTAACCGAGAGTCGTAGATAGCTTGTAGGAGAAGCAAATTTGTGTCTAAACCGAGTCGTTTGCTGATTGCCGCCAGTGGTACTGGGGGACATTTATTTCCGGCGATCGCTCTAGCAGAGCAACTACCAGATTATAAAATTGAGTGGTTAGGTGTACCCAACAGACTCGAAACTCAGCTAGTACCCGATCAGTATCCTCTCCATACTATTAACTTGGAAGGATTTCAGCAGCGTTTTGGCTTAGGGACACTGGGAATTTTGTTACGCTTGGCAAATTCGATCCGCCAAGTTAGACAATTATTAAAAGAAAATAATTTTCAGGGATTAGTTACAACTGGTGGTTATATTGCAGCACCTGCAATTTTAGCAGCGCGATCGCTCTCTCTCCCTGTAATTCTTCACGAAGCTAACGCCCTCCCTGGTAAAGTTACCCGTTGGTTAAGTCCTTGGTGTACTAACGTAGCCGTAGGATTTGCCGCCGCAGAAAATTATCTCCCCCGCGTTTCCACAGTTGTTACTGGTACTCCTGTACGTTCTCAGTTTCGCACGCCCCAAACTTTAGATCTCCCCATTCCTGAAAACGTACCCTTAATAGTTGTGGTTGGAGGTTCTCAGGGTGCAGTTGCGATTAATCAATTAGTGCGACAATCGGCTCAATCTTGGTTTGATGCAGGTGCTTGGATTGTCCATCTCACAGGAGAAAATGATCCAGATGCTCAAAGTTTACAACACCCACAATATATTACCCTGCCCTTTTACAAAAATATGGCTGGGCTATTTCAACGGGCAAATTTAGCAATTAGTCGTGCTGGCGCGGCAACATTAACTGAATTGACAGTAACTCAAACACCTGCCATTTTGATTCCCTATCCTTATGCTGCTGAAGATCACCAACTCTTTAATGCAGCAGTTTTAGCAGACGCAGGGGCGGGTATAGTTTTTAGGCAATCAGAATTAACGCCTCAGTTGCTAGAAAGCAAAGTTTTACATTTCTTAAAATCTCCTTTGGAGTTAAAAGAAATGCGATCGCGTGCTGGTGCTTTAGCTATTCCCGACAGTGCAGAAATTTTAGCAGAGTTAGTGCGAAAGTTAGTAAATTAGGAGGTTGGGTTGTAACCCAATCTCTTATTAGAGCCTATGCGTCAGTTATAATGAAAACAGACATAATTTTTTACGAAATATTTAAAGAATTTCCCCACATTTTTTTTGAACTGATAGGTTGTTCAAATACCAATCCCAACACATACCAATTCCTAGCACCAGAAATTAAACAGCGCACCTTTAGATTAGACGGTGTATTCTCCCCACTGGCGGAATTTCAGGAGCAACCCCTTTATTTTGTCGAAGTTCAATTCTACAAAGATGAAGAATTTTACGACAGACTATTTACCAGCATTTTCCTTTATTTCAGCCAATATCAACCACCTAATCCCGACTGGTACGTGATAGTTATTTATGCCCACCGCAACCAGGAAGGCAGTTTACACCCCCGTTATCGTAATTTAGTAGAACCCCACCTGCGCCGCATTTACCTCGACGAACTCGGAGACAAAGCATCACAATCTTTAGGTGTAGGAATAGTTAAATTAGTAGTAGAAAACTCTTCTCAAGCAGGGAAAGTTGCTCAACAACTTATTACCCAAGCTAGAGAACAACTAACAGATCCCATTGTCCAAGAAAAAGTTTTACAGTTTATCGAAACAATAATTGTCTACAAATTCCCCAATTTAAGCCCAAAGGAGATAGAAGCTATGCTCAATCTAGATATTATTAGAGGAACAAGAGTTTTCCAAGAAGCAGAACAAGAGGGAAGACAAAAAGGCGAGCAAGAAGCCAAAATACAATTGGTTCCTAAGCTACTGCAAAAAGGCTTTAGTATTCAGGAAATAGCGGAATTATTAGAATTGGATGCTGAAACT
This sequence comes from Crinalium epipsammum PCC 9333, assembly GCF_000317495.1. Taxonomy (GTDB): domain Bacteria; phylum Cyanobacteriota; class Cyanobacteriia; order Cyanobacteriales; family PCC-9333; genus Crinalium; species Crinalium epipsammum. The sequence continues at coordinate 2,558,863 of NC_019753.1, read as the reverse complement.
GTTAGAAAAGCTAGGCAATAGTCAGTAAATCATCAAAAAACTACCCCTTCCCTGTAAAAGGTGAGGGGTAGTTTTTTGATAATATGAGCTACTGCTTACATCATATTTAATGGATCTACATCAATTGTTAAACTTACTGATGATGGGCAAAGTTCTCTCAAGTAATTAAAATCAGGTAATGTTACGGTAGAGTCTAAAGGTAACTTCAACAAAATTTGCCAACGATAACGATTAGCTACTCGCATAATATTAGCTGGCGCTGGTCCTAATATTTCATAACTAGATGTAGAATCGTTTGGCTCATTTTTCTCCAATTCATTTGCTAATAATTCCGCAGTTTCTTGAACTGCTGTTTCCTCAAGGCTACTAAGTTTAAATAAAATTAAACGTCCGTAAGGAGGATAATTGAGGGTGGCGCGTTGTTGTAATTCTGCTTCAGTAAAAGATTGATAATCATGGGTTCGCGCTGCTTGAATAACTGGGTGTTCGGGCGTATAAGTTTGCAAAATTACTCTTCCTGGGTCATCGCCTCGACCAGAACGACCAGCAACTTGGATTAAGGTTTGAAATGCTCTTTCGGAAGCGCGATAGTCAGGAAAATGTAACAACCCATCTGCTGCAACAATACCTACTAAAGTTACTTGGGGTATATCTAACCCTTTAGTTAGCATTTGAGTACCAACTAATAAATCAAATTCTCGATTCACAAAGCGGGTTAATAGGGTTCTGTGCGCTCCTTTTGTGCGTGTGGTATCGCTATCAAAGCGGAGAGGGCGCAATTGGGGAAATTCTTTTTCTAATTCTTGGACAACTCTTTGAGTACCACTACCAAAAAATTTTAGGTAAGGGGAACTACATTCTGGGCAGTTTGAGGGATGGGCGCTGACAAAGTTACAGTAGTGACAGCGTAGTAGTTCTGGCGCTCTTTCTTGGGTGTGGTGATAGGCTAAGGAAACATCACAGTTAGGGCATTCAATTACATATCCACAAGTGCGACAAGATACAAATGTGCTGTGTCCCCGCCGATGGATAAATAAAATTCCTTGTTGTTCACGTTCCTGTAGTTGTTGTAATGCTTCTTTGAGGGAACGACTAAATATTGAACGGTTTCCTTCCCGCAATTCTTGACGCATATCTACGACTTCTACGGGGGGTAGAGGGCGGGACTGGATGCGTTCTGGTAAGGAGAGGTAGTGAGAGGGGGAGGGGGGAGGGGAGAGGGGAGAGGGGTTAGAAAAATTATTTTCCCTGCTTCCTTGGTTAATAGTTACCCAAGTATCTAAAGAGGGTGTGGCGGAACCTAGTACTAAGGGACAATTTTCTAATTCTGCTCTCCAAGTTGCAACATTACGGGCGTGATAGGTGGGAACTGGTTGGTCTTGTTTAAAACTTGAGTCGTGTTCTTCATCTAGGATGATTAAACCTAGTTTTGGTAAGGGCGCAAATACTGCGGAACGAGTACCAATTAATACTTGTGGTTCACCTGTGAGCATTTGTCGCCATGTATCGTAGCGTTCACCGTCGGAAAGGGCGCTGTGATAAACGCAAACTTTATTGCCAAAACGGGCGCGAAAACGGTCGGTTAGTTGGGGTGTTAAACCGATTTCTGGGACTAATACTAAGGCTGATTTTCCTTGTTCTAATAAGGGTGCGATCGCTTGCAAATAAACTTCAGTTTTCCCTGAACCTGTTACCCCATGCAGTAGTACTTGTGCAAAGTTAGATAAGTTCGTAATAGTTGCTAATGCTTGCGTCTGAGACTCTGTTAAAGACTTAGAGCGATCGCTTTCCACTACAGGAGAAGATTCTAATCTTAATATCTCTCGTTCCTCAATTACAACACAGCCTTTTTCTTCTAATCTTTGAATTGTTTCTCTGGTGGTATTATAAATTTCTACAAAGTCATCTACCCACAAGTCACCGTCATGCTGACCCAGAAATTTTAATAGTTCTCTTTGTCGGCTAGTGAGATCGGGTGAATGTCTATAACCCGTCAGTGAAACTGCTTGTTTCAATTGTGGTTGAGGAGGTCTTTGTTCTTCTAGATAGCTTTCTACTAAACCTCGTCTTATTAATTCTTGTAACCCACGTCTTGCTGGTGTAGGAGTAATACGGTGTTTTTTTGACAGTTGCTGCTGAAGATATTTCCAAGTATAGTCTCCAGTTTTTCCTGCTTGCAGCAGTTGCAGAATTGATGAAGCTGCGTGGCTCAGGAACGCTTCAACGCCAGATGCACGGCTTCCTTTCTGGGGGTTGGGGTTTTCTATCTCTCTTGCTCCCCTCCCTGCAAGCGGGGAGGGGCTGGGGGAGGGGTTTTCTATATTATCTGGCTTAAGACGAATCCGACGCTGCGATCGCGCGAGTAATCCAGGTGGTAATGCTACCTTTACTACCTGAATTAGTTGCGTGTAGTAATATTCGGCTACTCGCTCTAATAGCGTCCAATAATTAGTTGGAAAAAACCCACTGCAAACTACTTCTTCGACATCCCTAATTTGAGAGAGATTGAGATCTGCGGGTAGTTGGTTAATTTCACGAATTGCGATCGCTCCTACCTGTTGCGATCCAAATGGCACATTTAAAATATCTCCAGGCTCTACCTGCATATCAGGCGGAATGCGATAAGTATATAATCCCTGCACCCCTGGACAATCTACTAATACTTCTACTAACCGATCTTGAGTAGAACCTAAATCATAAAATGACCCAGGTTCAGCCACAGTAGCAGATAAACCAAAATTATAATTTGACATATAACTCACCTATCGAAGAGCCAACCAATCTTTATATCAAAATCAATAAATCTGACAACGTTCGCGACTTATAGCAAAGCTAGTTGGAAATTAGCTTACTTCCTGAATCGCCATCAACCAATTGGAGTAAGTTTCTCTTGTGATCCCTCAACCATATTAGCGACTTTATTTAGCGATTAAGAAACTTGATTTTATCTCTATTGATAGATAGATAAGCATATAAGTATATGAGATCCTGATGTCGTAACCAATAAAATTTTAAAAAGCTTAATGTCTCAGTGCTAATTAGCCATGATCATTACTTGGCTTATATCGGCGCTAGTCTTTGTTGTGGTTAAGTGCAACACCAAAATTTTTGTAAAACCCTAAATAAGGAATGTTTTGAAAAATGTATTACTGGTTTTTCGGTTATTTTTATCCCAAGCAAAACTTAAAGCAATAAAAAATTTAGATTAACCTATTGCTTTTTTTGTTTTGTCCCTACTTATTAGTTAGCTTAACAAACTAATAAATTTAGCGTGTTTGTTGAGCAATTTGAATACTTGTGTCTGGTTCGCCAAACTTAAAAAATGGGTATTATTTTGGAGGTATTAGTAAAAAAACATTCATAAAGCATAATTTATAGCATTAAAACCAAATTTTTCCAAATTTAGTACATTGTCAATTTAGCAAACCCATAGTTACAAAAAAGTTATGAATATTACTGAATTAGATCAAACTGATTCTTTGCTATCCGCCGCAAGCGAAGATGTTTTAATTGCCGATGTTCCTGATCTAGAACTAGCAGAATTAGAACTGGTTGAAATCGAATTTTCAGATAGATCCGATGAACTAAATAATGGTGGAGCTAAATATCAAAAAAATCTTTCTGAAGATACAGTAGGTGCTTTCTTCAAAGAAATGGCACGTTACCCTCTTTTAAAAGCTGAAGAAGAAGTTGATTTAGCCAATCAAGTACAATTTATATTACAAATAGAGGAAATTGAGGAACGCCTAGAAGCTCAACTGAACCACAAACCTAGTAAAGCAGAAATAGCTGAATCGCTGGGGATGAATGAGAAACAACTCGATCATCGTTTATATCAAAGCCGCGTTGCTAAACGCAAGATGATTCGCTCAAACTTGCGCTTAGTTGTTTCTATTGCTAAACGTTATTTAAATCGAGGCGTAGCTTTTCTGGATTTAATTCAAGAAGGCGCGTTGGGATTAAACCGCGCTGCTGAAAAGTTTGATCCAGATAAAGGTTATAAATTTTCTACATACGCATATTGGTGGATTCGTCAAGCAATTACACGCACTATTGCTAATGATTCGCGGACTATTCGCTTACCGATTCATATTGTTGAGAAGCTAAATAAACTTAAAAAAGCTCAACGCAATCTTAAGCAAGAATTACACAGAAATCCTACAGAAGTAGAACTAGCGGAAGCTTTAGAGATACCACCAGAACATTTACGCCAGCTTTTGCAGTTAAGAAGGCGATCGCTTTCTTTAAATCATCGCGTTGGTAAGGGAGAAGAAACAGAATTGGTAGAGCTATTAGAAGATAGTGAAAACCAATCTCCCGAACAGCAAATGAACGACTCGATGATGCGTCAAGATATTTGGGAAGTACTGGATGAAGTATTAAATGAAAGAGAAAGAGATGTAATATGTTTGCGTTATGGTTTGGCTAGTAACGAACCTTACACTTTAGAAGAAGTAGGTAGTTTGTTTAACCTCTCTCGCGAACGAGTGCGTCAAATCCAAAGTAAAGCTATGCGGAAATTGCGCCGTCCTCAAGTAGCAAGACGCTTAAAAGGTTGGTTAACTTAATATCAGCATAATTAGAATAATAGTTCTTCAAAAATGTAGAGACGTTGTATAGAACGTCTCTACAAGAGAAAATGTTTAAATCCTTTACTTGTAATTGTGATCTGATGTATTACATACACCAAAAGCTAAAGGAAATCGTCAGCTTGAGAAACTTTGCGATCGCCTAACTCACAAACAAGATGGATACCTATTTATTGGTTAACGTTTCTATCTTTGTAAGTAAGCTATTTAACGCAGCGCGGTCAAAGTATTTCCCATTCAGCACTACGGCTTGGATCTTCTTAGTGTTGCGAATATCTTCCAGTGGGTTAGCTTGCAGTACTACCAAGTCTGCGAGTTTACCTGGGGCGATGGTGCCAAGTTGGGCTGTTACATTTAAGTATTTAGCTGGATTCAGGGTGGCGGCTTGTAACGCTTGTAGTGGTGTCAGCCCCGCCTGTACTAAAAGTTCTAACTCGTCGTGCAGGTGAAAGCCTGGAACAATATACATATCTCCAGCATCAGAACCTGCCATAATTGGCACCCCAGCCTGGTTCATCTTTCCTACCAGTTCGAGTGACTTACGATACCAGCCTATCTCATTAGCGATCATTTCTGGCGTTGCCCCTGCAAGCTGTCCGGCTGCTTCTTTGTCCCAATCTTGTCTAATGTCCTTCGACATATAGCGAAATCGATCGTCATGGACAAATACATTGTCGCTGAGAGAGGCATCTACACGGCGAACAACCAGTGTTGGAACTTTCCAAGTATTGTTACTCACAAAACGCTGAAACAGAGCTTGGCATTTCTGAACGCTATAGGTATCTAATAAACGGCGCAAGCGGTGCGATCGCCGAAGGTTTTTCTCAGTATCTGAAGTGCGGACGGCGACAGGAGGATGGATCAGTTCCTCCCTCAACTTCTCTTCGTCAGTTGAGCAAGCATCGAGAATTCCTCTGACGTGTTCTATCCTTCAACCGTCTCTAGGACTCCCACCACACTGTACTGGGTTGGTGGCGAGATGAATCGCGGACAGGATTTTGTGGTAAAGTAATATCAGTCTTATGAACCTCCTTTAGTTGTGAAAACCAAGCAACAAAACTAGGACAAGTAGTGAAGGCAAAATATCCAAATACCGTAGGGCATACGGGATTTCAAGCTTGTGGAGAGGAAGTAGGACTACTTGGTGCTTGCATCAAAAGCATTTCTCAATGAAGCAAGAATCTCCAGTCACAGCGCAAGCTTGACGGGAGAGTGTCAAACTCCGTTGCCCTGCATCCGATGCCTCTTTAGCACTAATTGCCCAAGGCACATGACCAGCAAAGGGAATCCCTATCCTGTTTGCTTCATCAGCCAAAGCGAAGTAGGAGTTGCGGGGAATTTTGTTGTAGGTCTTGATAAAGCCCACACCTGCCTTCTGGAACCAGTTAACCAACTCACGTGCATCTGCTGGTGTTTCCATTCGCAAGAGTCGTGATTTCGTCGGCTCAACTGGGCCATATACAATATACCCAAACGCACCAATCCGAGGAGCTACAAGTTTACCTGCTGCAATTTGTTTTCTCCACTTATTTACACTTGTAACTGCACCGTCTACGTCCTCGTCTTCTACAGCAAAGCAGCCACCACACATATCACGGATACCAGTAATACCATTCGCGACGAAAAGAGGGAAAAAGATTTCGCGCGTCTCCTTTTCGGTATATGAATGAGCGTGCATATCCCAGAGTCCTGGAATTAAATACTTACCCGTAGCATCTACAACACGAGTTTTGGTTGGCACTGATGTCCGTGTTGTAGCTGCTATCTGCACAATGCGGTTATCTGCAATTAGCACCGTCCGATCTCGTAACAAACCCCCGCTCTCAACATCGACAACATTTATATGGATAAGTGCTAGCTTGTCGTTAGTTTTTGCCAGACCAACTTGAGCCGATGTTATACACGTTATAACTAGGAGTAAAAGAAGTAGAATAAAGCGTTGCAATGGCGACTCCTTTTACTGGCTTATAAGTCATTGTTTTGCCTCTTTTCACATTTCTAGGTCTAACTTGCACAAGCTTACCTATATTCGGCTTAAGTGCGATCGCATGAGTTTTGCTCATTGGTTTATTAAGCTAAACGTAAAACTCCATCTCCCCTACCCTTCCCCGCTTGCAGGGAGAGAGGAAATATATGATGAATTTGTTCCCGTGTTTAACCGGATAACAAGGATTGGAGACTCTGCTTCTTCATAATTAAAATATCTCAGTTTTTACTTCTCACTCCTCACTTTCTTTGACCATTTTGATGGCTCAAGTTGATTGGCATAATTCATATATTTACTAATCGGTGCATCAATACTTAAAAGTAAGTTTGGGTGAAAGCGAATATTATCGTAAATTTGCCCATCTTCATCTCTTAACATATAGTATGCCATCTTAGTTAAGAGCAAAAATAGCCTAGTTAATAACCAACCGAAAATACCTTTTCTCTTTTCTGCTACATAAATCGGTTGAATGCGCGTTTTACCTTCAACTACAGGTGTATAGGCAAAAATCATGTGCAAGGAAGGCAGAATTCGCACATTTTTCATAATTGTTAACAGCCCTATACAACCGTCTGCATATCTCATTGAGTATTCATAATTAGCACCTAGTATTTTCCTACCAATGCGCTCTTTAAATGTAGTTTTAGGTAGTTCTCCCTTCAGGGTAAAATCAATAATATTACCTAATTGATTGTGATTTAAGAACAAATCCATATTGATGTCTATATTGTGAACTGTTCGCAAGTGTTGAGCATCAATGCCATTCATCATACAAATATGATGATGGCAACTGCGTTCTAGGGGTTTGTCGTGAATTGTGACAATTTGCTTACCTTTGAGTTCGTCAAATTCTGCTACAGGGTTGGGAGCATTTGCTTCTGGGTAAACCCAAATAAAATCATATTTTTCTGCGGTAGCATAAGATTGAGTCTGAGCTTGTTTAGGAATAGCTGTTTGACAAGGTATATCAAGACATTGACCCTGTTCATCAAATGCCCAATGATGAAAAAAACATCTAATCATATTGCCATCAACTTTACCGATGCCTAAATCAGTTCCCATGTGGGGACAATAAGCATCTAATGCTCTTACCTTGCCATCTTCGCCACGATATACAACTATTCTCTGTCCACAAATTTCTACTGATTTTGCTTTGGCTTTAAGAAGGTCGCGACTAGGGCAAGCTATATACCACCCTTTGGCAACAATATCCCAATTATTGAATATTCTCCTCTGATGATTCACTAAAACTTCATCCATAAAATTTTAGATTGTTAGATGTTGATTAAGAATGATTAACAAATCCTGATATGAAATATTTTAGTTGAATAGAAAACTTGCGTTTTTCTAATGTTAAAAATTCTTAACATTAAAAATGCAATTACTCTTAGAGCTTTTAAAAATTGTAATTACTACTCAAAAAATGATAAATCTAGTTGAAATTTATTATGCTAAGTTTTGTAACTTTTTCCTCATGTATCATGGTTGGTTAAATAATCTTTTTATAGCAAGGTAAATTACATCAACGCAACAATACCTATTACAAAGATCCGTGAATTTGCGTATGCAATTTAAGTATTCAGTTAACTAGAATAAATAGTAAGTCAGCTATTAGTCTGCTACCAATAGCATATTAATCCAAACCAAAAAATGCAAAGTAATATTAAGCTCGGTAAAATAACCAAAATTGGATTTGGTACTATCATTGCTCTGATGGTAGGAATTGGCATTAGTTCTAAAGTTAGTACTAACCGTTTAGTAGCAGCAGTCAATTGGGTTACTCATACTTATGAAGTTAAAGCTAAACTTAAAGGTTTAGAAAAAGACTTAGTGGATGCAGAAACAGGGCAACGCGGATTTATTTTTACTGGCAGGGAAGATTTTTTAGAACCATATAAAAATTCTCAAAAGGTTAATGGGCAACACTTTCGCGAATTAAAAGAGCTAATTAAGGATAACCCCAAGCAAATTGAAAGGTTGATTCGCATTGAAGATTTATCTCAACAAAAAATGTCGGAATTAGCTGCAACTATTGCTTTAAAAAAAGCTAATAAAGAAAAAGAGTTAAGATCTTTAGTGCTTTCAGGTAGAGGTAAGCAAGTGATGGATGAGCTTAGAAATAAGCTTGATAATATGCTTGAAATAGAAGACGACCTGTTAATTAAACGCCAAGAAGAAGCAAAACAGGCTGAACAAATATCAAGTTTAATTTCTTTAGGTGGAACAAGCGCTGCAATAGCATTAGGTGTATTTACTTTATTATTTATTGACCGCAAAGTTGTCAGACCTATAAATCAAGTTTCTAATAATATTGCTAGGGCTTCGACAGAAATTGCTGCTGCTGTAGATCAACAAGAGCGTAGTGCTGCTCACCAAGCTACTGCTGTAACTCAAACTACTACTACAATGGATGAGTTGGGTGCTTCATCACGTCAAGCAGCAGATCAAGCAGAAGCATCGGTAGAAACAGCGCGTAAACTGTTATATTTAGCAGAATCATCAACAACTGGGGCGCGTCAAGCACTGAGTTTAGCAGAATCATCGGCATCAGGTGCAAGACAGGTATTAAGTTTAGCAGAATCATCGGCAACGGGAGCAAGGCAGGTATTAACCTTAGCTGAGTCAGGAAATGAATCTGTAAGAAAAACTCAGGATGGTATGTCTACTTTAAAAGAAAAAGTAGGTGCGATCGCAGAACATATCATGCGCCTCAGTGAGCAAACTACTCAGATAGGTAGCATTACCAATTTAGTTACAGATCTTGCTAATCAAACCAATATGCTATCTTTAAATGCCGCAGTCGAGGCAGCGCGTGCAGGAGAAAATGGCAAAGGTTTTGGTGTCGTTGCTAGCGAAATCCGCAAACTAGCCGATCAAAGCAAAAGATCAGCAGAAAAAATCAATACACTGATCACTGACATTCAAAATGCCATTAACGTAACAGTAATGGTTACTGATGAAGGTAAGAAAAATGCCGAGGAAGGAATTAAATTAACTCAAGAAACCGCAGTAGCCTTTAATAAAGTTTCTCAAGCAATTAACGATGTCGTTCTGGAAGCTTCAACTAATGTTACTCAGGCAATTAATGATGTCATTCTACAGGCTTCAGTTCAGGTGAATCAGGCAATTAATGATGTCATCCTGAACAATCAAGAAAACTCAATAATTGCCATTAATGATGTAGTTGTTAGAAGTCAACAAATTTCCTTGACAGCTAAACAACAAGCGATCGCCATTCAACAAGTAGTTGAGGCAATGAATAATCTCAATCAAGCTGCAATGGAAACAGCTAGCGGGTTGAATCAAACTAAAGCTGAAACTCAGCAACTAAATACAGCAGCATTAAATTTACAAACAGTTGTTTAAAGGTAGAAAAATGAATTTCAATAACTTAAAACTCAAGCAACGCATTTTGTGGGGTTACTCGGTTCCTTTATTTTTGACAATTGCAGCTACTTCTGTAGTAATTTTCAACGCTAATAAGGTAGAAAAACAATCCCAGGCAACAGATAAAGGATGGACTTTAGTTAGAGATACAGACCGCTTAGAACTGTTACTGCACGCCAGACAAGCAAATATTAGAGCTTATTTGCTTAGTCAAAATCCAGAATATTCTACACGGTATACTGAAAGCGTTAAAAATTATAACGCAATGGTCAAGTCTTTAGAAAAGACTGTTTCCTTTTCTACCCCAGAACAAACTGTACGTTTGGAAAGGCTTAAGTTACTTGGACAGCAAGTTTCTCAAATTAATTTTAAATTAATTAATTTGGTAAAAACAGGCAAGAGAGATGAAGCAATTAAGCAGTTTTCTCAAAGCCAATTGCTTTCTTTAATTGATGAGGCACTAACAGTTTTTAAAGCTTTAAATGATACAGAAGATCAGCTTCAAGTTCAACGAGAAAAAGAAGCCGATCTTGCTATGAAATCATTAAACATGGTAGCGATCGCAGGAGTATTAGCTACAACTGTGTTTGCAATCTTGATTGGTTTATGGATTGCTAATAAAATTACTGAAAAAATCAATCAAAGCATTGCTGTAGTTGTGAGTTCTTCCTCAGAAATTGCCGCTACCACAGAACAGCATGAGCGCAGTGCTAATCAACAAGCGGCGGCAGTTAATCAAACTAGCACAACAATGGATGAATTAAATGCTTCATCGCAACAAGCAGCAGAGCAAGCTGAATCTTCTACATTAGGTGCAAGAGCGATCGCAGATCAAGTAGTACGTTTAAGCGAACAAACAAAACAAATCAACTTAATTACTAACTTAGTCGGAGAAATTGCCAATCAAACTAATATGTTAGCGTTAAATGCTGCCGTAGAAGCTGCTCGTGCTGGCGAACATGGTAAAGGTTTTGCTGTTGTAGCTAGTGAAATTCGTAAACTTGCGGATCAAAGTAAAAAGTCAACGGAAAAAATCAATAATTTGGTAGCAGATATTCAAAATCTTACCGATGCCAGTATAGTAGATGTTGGCGACGGTCAAAGAGTTGAAAGTATTGTTACTGCTGTTAACAATATTGTGACTAATTCTCAACGCATCTCACTAACGGCAAAACAACAAGCTGTTGCAGTTCAACAAGTCGTTGCAGCAATGAATTATCTCAGCGAAGGCGCGGTACAGACAGCTAGTGGAATTAGTCAAACCAAAGTTGGTATTCAAAGATTAAATCAAGCTGCACAGGATATTCAAGCAGTTGTTTAAGTGTAAGCATTTAAAACTTAGGTGTGAGCAGTGAGTGAAATGATATTAACTCTCATCGCTAGAGGAAACTAAATATAAGTTATACATTTCACCACTCTCACACAAGTTTGCAGTTTTATTCAAATCTCAATAGGGATTATTTTTAATTACAAGTAGGAGAATACACAAATGTTTATTGATGATGATGAAATGCGGCAAATATTCAAAGATGTGAGCGAAGAACGCTTACAAAAATTGGATGAAGGGTTGCTGCTTTTAGAAAAAAATGCTTCAGACGAAGGAAAATTTAATGATTTGCTACGGGAAGCACACAGCTTAAAAGGTGATGCAAATATGTTGGGTGTCACCGATGTTGGGACTCTAGCTCATAGGATGGAAGACATTTTAGCTAGTGTTAAGCGAGGTGATATTAAGCTTACCCCAGAAATTAGCGATCGCCTTTATCAAGCGTTAGATGCTATCCGCAAATTAGTCCACGAAGCTGTTACAGGAGAAGCATCAAGAATTGACCTTTCTCAAACATTAGCTCATTTAGCAGGTGCTACCGTCCCAGAGAAGACCAGCAAAGCTATTCCCGCAGATTCCAAACTAATCGTAACACCAGCATTGGTTGAGACAGTAGCAGCAAATCCACCCATTGAAGTTGTAGAAATATCAAATACTCTTGAGCATCATCTATCTTCTGAACCTGTTATAGAACCTATTCAAAATCTTCCTATAGTTGAACCAATTTCTATTAACGCCAGCGTCAATAATAACCATATAACGAACCAAGCTAGTGCTAAAGTACCTAATCAAATTATCTCTGAGTCAGATAAACAAGAAGTAGCTTCTACTGGAACCTATAAAATTGAAACTATTCGAGTGGAAACTAACAAACTCGACACCTTAATGACACAAGCGGGTGAGCTCACTGTTAGTAAAATTAGAATTGCTCATCGTCTGAGTGAGATTGAAGAAATAGTAGCACTTTGGGAAGACTGGAGCAGAGATGCTTTTGTTAATCGGTTTGCATTTCAGGAAAGCGATCGCAGCGAATCCCAGAGTTATTTAAATAGAAATAATTCCCAAACTACAACTACTATTCAAAATTATCATCATCGCTCTGAAGAAAGATTAGAAAAGTTAGGAAATTTACTCAACAGTTTAAGAGGTGCTACTTCTGAAGATAATGCCAGACTGGAAACAGTTGCTACAGAATTAGAAGAAGGAATTCGGACGCTACGCTTATTACCTTTATCTAATATCTTTAATTTGTTTTCCCGAATGGTAAGAGATCTGGCAAAGCAGCAAGATAAAGAAGTAAATTTAATTATTGAAGGAGGAGACACCCGCGCCGATAAACGGATTTTAGAAGAAATGAAAGATCCGTTGATGCACATGATTCGGAATGCGATCGATCATGGCATTGAAACAACCGCAGAACGTGAAAAGTTAGGCAAGCCACGCACCGCTACACTGCGATTAAAAGGTTATCAAACCGCTAGCAGTATCGGGATTGAATTAATAGATGATGGACGCGGTTTAGATATTGAAAGCATCAAACAAACTGCGGTTAAACGGGGTATTAATCGACCAGAAGACCTGGCAACAATGACCCCTGCTCAAATCCATGCGCTCATCTTTGCTCCTGGGTTTTCTACCCGTACATTTGTTACTGAAGTTTCTGGCAGAGGCGTAGGGTTAGATGTAGTTCGTACAAACGTAGAGCGTCTTAAAGGTACTATTCAAGTAGAATCTACACCAGGCAAAGGAACTACTTTCCGGCTGCAATTAGCCTCTACTTTGGCAACTGCTCATGTATTGATTGTAGAGGTAGATAATATATCTTATGCTATTCCAGTGGAATTTGTTGATACTACTTTACTGGTTAAACAGCATGATATTTTCTCAATAGAAGGTCGTGATACTCTGCTGTTAGATAGTCAACCAGTTTCAATGGTATGGTTATCAGATATGTTAGAAATATCATCTACAGTTGTCTCCAAAAATCTAACTGACTCTCAACAGTTACCCTGTATTATTCTCAAAGTGGGTCAAGAACGTTTAGGAGTAATTGTTAACGCCTTATTAGATGAACAAGATGTAGTTCTTAAACCACAAAGTAAGTTACTCAAGCGAGTTCGCAATATTTCTGGAGCAACTATTTTGGGAACAGGGGAAGTATGTATGGTTTTAAATCCCCAGGATTTACTAAAATCTGTACGCGGAAAAACTGTGTCAGTTAGCCCTCAAATATCAGTTGGGCAGGTAACAGCCAAACAGAAAATTTTGCTAGTAGAAGATTCTATTACCATCCGCACCCAAGAAAAGCGGATTTTGGAAAGTGCTGGTTATGAAGTTGTCACAGCAGTAGATGGATTAGATGGTTATGATAAATTACGAGTTAATTATTTTGATGCTGTAATTTCAGATGTGGAAATGCCGAGATTAGATGGTTTATCTTTAACAGCGAAGATTCGCCAGCACAAAGAATTTAGTGAGATTCCTGTAATTTTAGTGACATCTTTAGCTAAAGATGAGGATAAGAAGAGGGGTGCAGAAGCAGGAGCAAATGCTTATATTACCAAGGGTAATTTTAATCAACAGTTGTTGATTGATACTTTAAGAAGGTTGGTTTAGACCCCCACCTGTAGGGCGTTTTTTAAAACTTTATTGGCTCCGTTTCTGTCGGTGAGATCCCCCTAAATCCCCCTTAATAAGGGGGACTTTGATTAGATTCTCCCCTTTAAAAAGGGGGCAGGGGGGGATCGAAGGGTTTTAAAACACGCCATTGGAGTAAACTATTGTGCTGAAATCGCTAATAGAGTGCATTCCCAGACTAAACGCGGTTGAGCATAATTTAATAGGTTTCGACGAGTTTTTTCTAGATATTCTAAAAAATGAGATTGACGGTATTTTTGCCAATAACTGTACTGTAAATAATCAACTAACCATAACTGAGTTTCGCTATCTAAATCGTGATCAATTTTACGCGCCAATTCAAGGGCGTGGCGGGGTGTTTTAGGAAAAGAAGTAAGTTGAGTTAGTAAGTCTTGAGGAATAGCTTGCAGTTGTTCCCAAGCGGCTATAGCGATTCCAGGGCTACCTTGTGCGATCGCACTTAATGCCTCATGTTGTAAAATCTCTGCATATCCTGTCTGCGTCAACACTTGTTCCATCCCTGCTTTATCTAACCCATAAAACGGAATGCGCTGACAACGTGATACCAAAGTAGGCAATAAAGATTCAACTGCTGGCGCGATTAAAATCAAACTTGCTTGTCCTGGTTCTTCCAAAGTTTTTAGCAAGCTATTCGCCGCACCTTCCGCCATTGTCTCAGCGTGTTCTAGCACAACAAGCGATCGCTTTGATTCTAAAGCAGAACGCCCCAAAAATTGGCTAATTTCCCGAATTTGCTCAACCCGAATTTGTGGCGGCGCTTTGCGCTTAACACCCGCCGCCGCCGCTTCCGCCGCCGACAAACGTTGACCTTGATGTAAATAAGTAGGCTCCACCCATAAGAAATCTGGGTAATTACCTTGTTGTAAACGTTTCTTTACTCCTGCTTGTTGCGACTCTGAAACACCCACACAAAATAATAATTCCACAAAGCAACGAGCCGCCAAACTCCGTCCTACGCCTTCTTGTCCCGTAAATAGATAAGCTGGGGCAATCCGGTTTTGGGCAACCGCTTGAGTAAGTAATTCTATTGCCTGTTTTTGTCCAACCAGACGTTGAAAAAAACAATTAAAAGATTTATTAGACCTCTCGGATAAGTCGCTCAAATCTTGATTAACATCTGCGTAATCTGCGTCCATCTGCTCACATCTGCGATTAAAAAACCAAATTAATCATTTTTGCTATCAACTATAACTATCTGTGTTTATCTGTGTTTATCTGTGGTGAATTATCCCAACTTTTCCCGCAAAATCTCCTGAATTTGGGCTTGTACCTCTTCTTGACTTTTACTAGCATCCACGCGCACAATTCTTTGCGGATAAGCTGCGGCTAATTCTTGATATCCCTGCTGTACTAGTTGATGGAAAGCTAAATCTGCTTGTTCCATGCGGTCAATTGCGCCTCGCTGTCGCGCCCTTTCTAAACCAATTTCCACCTCGATATCTAGCCACAAAGTCAAATCACTTTCTAAATTATCTGTCGCTAACTGATTAAGCTGATTAATTAAATTGATATTAAGACCGCGCCCATAAGCTTGATAAGCCACCGTAGAATCGGTATAGCGATCGCACAAAATTATCGCACCCTTGGCTAACTGTGGCTTCAACACCTCCTCAACGTGCTGAGAACGATCAGAAGCATACAAAAATAATTCTGCGCGATCGTGAATCAAATCTCTATGTCCCTCCAGCAACAAGCGACGCAACCCCACACCCAATTCTGTACCCCCAGGCTCTCTAGTCACTACCACTGATGCCCCACCCAAGCGATCGCAATTTTGCAACCACTCTTGACATTTTTGTATTTGTGTGGTTTTTCCAGAGCCTTCAACTCCCTCAAATACAATTAGCTTCCCATCCATACATTTACCTGTTTCACCACACTTAATTGTTAATTAATATAATTCCTGAGTCTTTATGCTGATCAAAAACTGGTACAATTGAAAATTGATTAAACTTCCTTCAGTAAATTTAGCCTTATCGCTATCCTCTCACAACCAGTAAAAATACAATTTATTGTCTCCCGACTGGTTAGATATGATAGGAAAGTCTAAGATATGTGATTTCTAGGTTTATTTATGGCTCGCTACACTTGTTCTTTTATACTCGCAGTTCCCATCGGAAGCCTGCAACAAGGGATAATTGAAGTTCTTGAATCTTGTAATTTTGATATTGTCTACAATACTCCAGACAATATAATGGCGCGGGAAATCCCAGGAAAAGTTTCTTACGCCAAGCTTGCCAGAGCAGAAGTACTCATAGAAAGAGCGACGGCTACTGAAAAAGAAGTACGAATTAATGTTGTGGTTAAAAACGAAGAGTTGCCCCTACAAGTTGAAAATCATTGTCACCAAATGTTTGATCGAGTGCATCAGGGAATTTTAGAATATCGTCATTGGCAACTGGTAGAAAGTGTTGTCGGCTAGTTTTAGCCAGCTAGCAATCAGTTTCTCAGCTTGACCAAGCTATAACTTAAGTTCTTTTGAATCATTACTGATGTTGTCGATTACCAGGGGATAGTAATTCCTAGTGTTGTCAATATCGTTGAGCATTATGCCTCTCTTGGAATAAATACAGCTTTGCATCTAAATATAGTACACCCCACCCCAGCCCTCCCCTTAATAAGGGGAGGGAGCAAGAATAGCGCGGGGGGATAATTTTAGTCGGAACTTATGCACCTAAAGCCCAAAACTTAGATCCCCCCAAGTCTTAGAAAGGGGGAGGAATCTTATCAAAGTTCCCCTTTTTAAGGGGGATTTAGGGGGATCTTTTGTAGTTTAAACTTTGGCTGAAGTGGATGCAAATGTTAATACTTGATTTAACTTTCCACTGCGATAACCTTCTAAATCTAAGGTGACATAGATAAAGCCAAATTCTTGAAATGCGGAAACTAAGGTTGGTAAATTTGTAGTTAAGACAAATTCCTTTATTTGTTCTGGTGGTAATTCAATTTTTGCAGTTTCACCTTCGGAACGTACTCGCAGATTTTTCAACCCTAATTTACGCAGATAAATTTCTGCTCTGCCTACTCGTTGTAGTTTCGCAATTGTGATTTCTTCGCCGTAAGGAAAGCGAGAACTTAAACAAGGTTGCGCTGGTTTATCCCACCAAGGAAGTCCTAAATATTTAGAAAGTTCGCGCACTTCTGCCTTAGTTATGCTTAATTCTGCTAAAGGCGATCGCGCACCTCGTTCTTTTGCTGCTTGAATACCTGGGCGATAATCATGTAAATCATCTGCATTTACCCCATCAACAACGTATGGATAACCTAACTGTTGCGCTAAGGGTTTGAGGGTATCGTGCAACTCACTTTTGCAGAAATAGCAGCGATTGACAGGGTTAGCAGTGTAATTGGGGTTTTCTATTTCGTGGGTTTGCACAACTTGATGGCGAATCCCGATTGTAGCTGCTTGAATGCGAGCATCTTCTAATTCTTCGGGTAATAATGAAGGTGACTCAGCAGTTACAGCTAAAGCGCGATCGCCCAATACATCGTAAGCAATTTTGGCAACTAAGGTACTGTCAACACCGCCAGAATAGGCAATTAATGCCATTTCCATCTCTGTAAATAAAGTTTTTAGTTGCTCTAGTTTTTGTAATAGCATTTTAAGTTCAGATTTGATCGGGTTACTCATCAAGTCTAGTAGCCAGTTTTTAAAATCAAAACTCCCGCCGAGAAAAAATTAGGATAGCAATTGTCAACAGCAGGATTGTGTAAATTAAGCCGTATACTGCATTAGTTAGCAAGCTTTCAGGAGGTGGTAATATTCCATAAACAGCATTATTTTTTAAATCTAGGCGAGATAAGTCTGGTACAACTAAGTAAAGTTTTTCGGCAAATTGTTGGAAACCAGGATTTCTGGTAATTCCTGCAAACTTAATCATGTCTTGGCTGAGATGTCCTACTAAATAAACCGCAAAGGTGAGAAATACAGCTAGTAATGAGCTAGTAAAAACACCAAATAATAGCGCGACGGCTGTTAATAAGGACAACTCTAAAAACAGGTACGCTTGAGAAATCACTAGGCTACTCATGGGATAAGAAACTTTACCCAAAGTAAGAATGATTAGATAAATTACAGTCATTGCTGTCACTAAGACAGCTAACACACCAGATAAGCCTAAATGTTTGCCAATAATTAATTCTGCACGGCTGACGGGTTTGGTGACTAAAAGTAAGATTGTGCGTTTATCTATTTCTTTGTTAACTAAACCTGTGCCAACAAAGGTAGCAACAACCACCCCCAAGGCAGTAGCAAATGCTAGACCAAAATCTAACAGCATTTTATCCTCAGTTCCCGCAGCTACTTCTGGTAGTATTCGCCAAGCAGCTACCATAAGTAGAGCGAATAAACCAATTAGATACAAGATGCGATCGCGTATTACTTCCCTAAAACCATTACTGGCGATCGCCCAAATTCTGCCCAAGCTCATTTTTACCTCTACAACTAATCAATTATCAATTATCAATTATTAATTACCAAAAAACGACATTTTTACCTTAAATATGAGAGGATATATTTAATTATCAACTATTGATTAAATATTTATTAATTTTTACTATTTTGCTAGCGCCAATTTATGGGCTTTGCAGGTTGACACTCTACTTGACCAACGGCTAAATTAGTATCGGTCTCGGATTGGGAAGATACCCGATTAATTTTACACAATTTTTCGATAAACAACTTTTCTGATTTAGAGCGCGGTCCTTCCCAAATTGCTATTAATTGTAAATTATAACCTAATTCAGTAGATGAGAGTTTAGATGTAAATTGCCACCACGCATATTCTTCAACTTCTCCCAGTTCTTTTTTAGAATCCTGCACAGCTAATTCTAAATTTTTTTCTCTTTCCAGAAGCCATCGCTCAATCACTGACCAAGGTTTATTATCCAGTTTTTCTGATAGCTTAGTTTCTAAGAAATTTAAAATTAATGTTCCTCTGATTGTTGCTGGCTCTGATGCTGGTAATTTTAACACAAAAGCACTTCTTTTCAAATCATCTGCTAATAAGCTAGGGTATTGTTGTAGCCAATCTTGCAAGACATAATAAAACTGAAACCAGCAGCTAATTACAACATGACTTAATAAAAAAACTATCATATTTTGGCGTTTTTTAGGGTTGGGTAATTGCAACTTAAGCCCTTTGCCAAAATAATTAGGTATAGTTGCAATTACGGCTGAAATAGTTGGCCAAAAAATTACCGATAAATTAGGTTGTGATATATTGCCAAAAATATAAGTAGAAACTAAAGCACCTGTAATCCAAGGACTGAGAGAAATATTACTAATCCTTAAACGCTTTTGAGCCGTTCCCCAGCCAACACCAAAAATTAAAAATATCCACCCACAGTTTGATATAAAACCGCGTACTATTCCGGTGGATATATAAGCCATGAAGCAGGAAAATAAACTAAGTAAAACTAGGGTTTCCCAAGAAAATGCTCTCGGTGGCGATAAAAGTCTTTGTAACCATTTAACTAAGCCTATAACAGTTTCCATTTCCCAAGTTGCAAAATTAAATAAAATAGCGCAATGTTAAAATTAACAACATAGCGCTATGACTATAAGCATTACCTAGAAGTATAGCCGTTGCCTTGCTGGAATGTTTAGTACTATAGAGATGAGATGATTTTTTTTTGTTGTAGCGGAGAGATGTTAATTTTACCAATATTTGAGGAATAGAATTGCTTTCCATTAGCAAAGAATCTAGTGATTTTAACGCTTGAAATTTGACCATAAAAGAGAGGAATAAAGAAATAATTAGCAAAATTATCAAAAAAAAGCTTGAAGAAGTTGGAACAGAATTTAAAAACCTATTAAAAAAAATGTAACTAATTACTTGAATTTTTATATTTTTTGGTAGCCTAGATTGAATAAAAAAGAAAAGCAACCAACCAACAAGTGTTGATAATAAATTAATTGATGCAGCATATTGTATGCTAGTTTTGCGACTAAGCTGGAGTTGGCGATGTAAAATGTACCCTTCAATCGCGATCGCCATCAACAAAAACAACGATTGATATAGTATTGTCTGCACAGGCAAAAGGGATGCCAGCAAGCAGTATTCTCCTTAAGCGTTCAACTCTTCTTTTTGCCAATTCCCAATAGTTTCAAAGGGATTAAACCCTCTATAACTTAAATAATTAACTAATTTTGATTTAGTTTTAGGATCGAGGTCTTGAAAACTATCAATTTTATATTTTCGCATAATTTTGGCTTTGAGATCCGCCAAATCATCGGTTTCTTCTTCTGCTGTTTGACTTTGCCAAATTTCCTCAAATAACTCGATATTTATGCCTTTTTCATAGCATTTACGCTTAATTACAGATTTACCGTATTTCCCTTGAGCAGATATAATTAAATTTTCTACCAACCGTTTATCTGATTGGTAATCTTTGCTTTGTAATTCAGCAATTGCATGGTTAATTTCTTCAGGGTTAAAACCTTTTTCTTTTCCTTTTTGGAGAAGTTCGTGAGTACTATAGTCTTTGCGAGATAAGAGTTTTAAAAAGTAACTAAAGGAATTCATAGTTTTAAGTTGTTTTCTTTTATTATAAAATATTTTATTGTCAGTTTTACCCCACCCCCAACTGCTCCCCTTAATCAAGGGAGGGGGGAACTCAATGTCCTCCTTATTAAGGGTAGGGCGAAATTTAAAGTCTCCCTTATTAAGGGAAAGGGAAAAATTTAAAGTCCTCATTATTAAGAAGAGGGGAAAAATTCAAAATCCCCCTTATTAAGGGGGATTTAGGGGGATCTCTGCCGCAGTTTTTTTGTTAAAACTTATGCTGAATAACTTCTTCACCACGTTGGTAAATTTCACGGGCGTAGTCAGTCCACGCGCCTTGTCCCCAATAACGGAAACAGCTAGTTTGTAACAAAAGATTGTGCATTAATGCTTCACGATATTCACGTTGTTGGGTGATAGTTTTTGATGAAACATCTTCAGAGTTAGAGTGAATGGCAGGATCTATTTTTTCGTGGAATAACGCACTTAGTTGATTAAGGGGAGTTAAAACATTGTCATAACCCTGTACCCAACTAATATGATTTGTCCAAGATGCACCATCCATGTGAAAGTTATGATTAGTTTGTTTTATCTCATTAATGGCATTGGTGACAGCTTCGGGAGAAGAATTTTCTGGTGCAACTCGCTGCCAAATTTGGTGTTGATTGATTGCTTGACAAGTAGGATAATCATGTGGGGTACAACCTGCTGCTTCAATTAGTTCTAAATATTCTGTACCTGTTACCCCAACAACCCCAGAAGTTCCACCACCTTGATGCTGCATTTCATACCAAGCTTGCTTAAATCCGCTAGGAAACTCATTCATCATTACGCCACCATTTTCACCATCTCCAATTTGGCTAACTATTGGTGGAATTAATACATTACCTACTTGTTGTTTAGATAAAGTTTTAGCTTCGTAATAAGGCTGCATTTGAGCAACTAATTTTGTATCTGAACCTTGAGTTTTAATTAAAGCGGTAATGCTGACTTCTTCACCAGAGGAATTACGGGCAACTAAACGATGAGGTAAATGTTTGTTTTGCAGAGGTTGACCTGTTAAAGTTTCAACAGTATGTTCTTGCACAAGTAACCAACGATAGCCACATTCCTTAAGTGCTTTGACAAATTGAAATAAGGTATCAGGATGGTTAGGTAAGTGCATTTCTGGGGGAGAAAATCCTTTAACACGCGCTAAAGCCTCCCAACCAAAAATTGCCGCAAAATGATGTTGCCATGCCAGGATATGTAGTTTGATATCTGGTATGGGAGTAGAAGGTGCAACGGTATGACTCCACATTGTACCCAGCCATTCTACATAAGGCTGGTAAGTTGCCTCTGTGGTGATGCGCTTGAGATTTTCTAAGATATCTCCGCGCCCCATTTGTCGCAATCCCCAGAGTAAGTTTCCAGAGTAATCTAGCATAATGCGAGGATTACAACCGTTAGCCACAAGTTCAGGAATAAAATCTGCCATGCGACTATAACAATATGCAAATGTAGTTGCATTATGGTTGTCTGGTATATGGGGATGCTCGAACATATATTGCAGATTGCTAATCAGTTCGCCATTAGCACCAGCAGGTATTGTAGGCTGGTGCATATGCAATGCGATCGCAAAAACAGCAGTTACATCCTCTAACCGAATATTTGTTCTATGTAAAAATACAGGTTCATTTCGTTGAACCACAGATAGCACTTCTTCTTCCCAGCCTGAAATATTCGGCAATCCATCAATAATTTCTGGTAAATTGGGTAGCATAGCACTTATTAGTTATAGGTGGATAGTTATCAGTGAGCAGCTAAGGCATTACTGTTAAATTTTACACAATCATCTCTATATACATGATTGTGTAAAATTAATTTTCAATAATTTAATCCGTTAATTACTGCTGATATTTTAAATTTTATTATAATTAATTGATTATGAAAACAAAAAATAAAAAATATATTATTGCCTCTCTATCAAACATTAACAATAAATTATATAAAATTGGTTGGCGTTGGTTGCCTGGTGGAATGAGTGCGTTAATCATGGCAAGTTTATTAAAACTTGGTGCTTGGCAACCACTAGAAAATATTAGCTATAACTTATTGTTGCAATTACGGACACAGATACCTTGGGATGAACATATACTGCAACAAAACGAGCTAAAGCTGATTTCAGACGCTTGGATAGTGCTAATTATCATCTTGGGGGGGCCAGCATTAGGCTGGATGATGAGCAGTTGGCGGGCTGAAACAAGATTAATATCTTTGCTATTTTTGATACTAAGTTGCGGTGTATGTGGCTTAGTTGGGTTGAGGTTTAATTATTGGATACCTGTAGCTTTTCCTATCGGTTTAGTTAGTTTAACAGGTGGAGCAGTAGCTTTAAGTGAACGTTTAAGAACAGACTTTTTATTAGAACAACAAATTAAGCAACTTTGGCAAACTCATCATATTGATATGGTGGCGCAAAGTCGCTCTTTTCAGGAAAACTCATCGAATGCAGACTATAACTTACCCCGTTCTGGAACTAAGGTAGCGCAATTAGCGGCATTAGCTGAACAATTTGGGCGATCGCAATCAGCACAAGCCGCGATCGCACATAGTCTATCTATAGGCATAGTAGCAGCCGAACTTGATGGCTTAGTTTGGTTTTGTAACTCTGTTGCTTCTCAATGTCTAGATTTGCACGTTGGAGAATTACTAGAACAACATTTAGTGCCTAATTGGTTGAGTGCAGAAGAATGGCAAAATGCTTTAGAAATACTTAGCCAAGGTGGTCATGTAGAACCACGAGAAGTGCAGCGCAACCAGCAATTGTTTACCCTTAAATTAGAACCATTACTCAATTGGCAATCTATTCAAAAAGAAATTCTTGCTGGTAAGACAATTGACCAAATTTCAATGGTATCAGGTTTCCTGCTGGGTTTAGAAGATGTGACTGCTAGCAGACAAATTCAAGCACAACTTTTGCAAGTAGAAATTCGCCGTGCAGAAGAATTAGCAGAGCGAAATCTTGTTTTAGAAGAAGCACGTCAAGCGGCGGAATCAGCCGTAAAAATGAAAAGTGCTTTTCTGGCTAATATGAGCCATGAAATCCGTACTCCCATGAATGCAGTTATCGGGATGACCGGATTATTATTAGAAACCGAAGTAACGTCAGAGCAAAAAGATTTTTTGGAAACAATCAGAATTAGTGCTGATAACTTATTAACTATTATTAATGAAATTCTCGACTTCTCTAAAATAGAAGCTGGAGAAATGCACTTAGAAACAATTAATTTTGGCTTACATCAATGTGTGGAAGAAGTGGCAGAACTCTTGGCTACCTCTGCTCAGGAAAAAGGAATTGAAATAACTACGTTTGTTCCTGCAAATATTCCCGTTACTTTCAAAGGAGATCCAACTCGTTTACGGCAAATATTAACTAATTTAGTTAGCAATGCAATTAAATTTACTGAAGTAGGCGGCGTGACAATTTATGTAAATTTGCAATCAGAAACATCTGTCGATGCTACTATGCACTTTGGTGTTAAAGATACAGGTATTGGTCTTTCGCCTGCTCAACAGAAAAAGTTATTTCAATCTTTCTCTCAAGCTGATGCTTCTACTACTAGAAAATATGGCGGGACAGGTTTAGGTTTAGCAATATGTAAAGCCTTAGTTGAATTAATGGGTGGTGAAATTGGCATTACCAGCGCCCAAGGGGAAGGCGCTACTTTTTGGTTCACGATTACTTTAAATAAACAGCCAACTACTCAACCACAAAACTTAGAAAATCCTGCTTTAGATAGATTAAAAAAGGTGCGGTTGTTAGTTGTAGAAGATTTTTTAGATACTCGTAGTGCGATCGCACACCACACGACAGCTTGGGGAATGCAAGTAGACTTAGCAGAAAATGGCGCAACAGCTATCCAAGATTTGCAACAAGCAGTTGATAGCAATAACCCCTATCAATTCGCCTTGATTGACTTAAATCTACCAGATATGGATGGCGAAACCCTCAGCAAAACGATTAAAGCTGACCCGAAATTAGCTAAGACTCAGCTAATTTTAATGATTCCTGTAAATCAACTGGAGCAAGCTAAAAAATTACTCAATGTTACAATTGTTGATTATTTAATTAAACCTGTTAAAACCTCTAAAATGCTCAATAGCTTAGTTGCTGCAACTACTATTAGTAACCAAGCAGAGCAATCTGTAAATCAACATATAACTACCAGTAAATCCTTTACTACTATTGATAAAAAAACTCAAAATAGGCGCTCACAAGTGAAAATCATCCTAGCTGAAGATAACAAAGTTAACCAGAAAGTTGCTCTTAATCAACTGAAAAATTTAGGCTATGCTGCGGATGTAGCTAATAACGGGCAAGAAGTATTAGAACAGTTAGATAAACAAAACTATGATTTGGTATTAATGGATTGTCAAATGCCTATTTTAGATGGATATGAAGCAACCGCAGAAATTCGTCGCCAGGAAGGTAAGAATAAACATACAATTATCATTGCTTTAACTGCCAGTGCAATGAAAGAAGATTTAGACAAGTGTATAGCCTCTGGAATGGATGACTTTTTATCTAAACCTGTACGCAAAGAAGCACTGCTAGAAAAGCTGGAACATTGGAGTAATCAAGCAGCTTTACGACAAGCATCTGAACCAATATCAAAATTAGTAGAAATTCCGGTTGATATAGATTTACTCTATGAATTTACTCAAGGTGATTATAAATTTGTCAAGCAATTGTTGCAAGATTTTATAGAAAGTGTTCAAAAAAACATTGTGATACTTCAGGGTGCGATCGCGACAAATGATGTCCTGACAATTTTACATTTAGCGCATCAAATTAAAGGGTCAAGCGGCAATATTGGTGCTAATAAAATTAGCCATTTGGCTGCACAATTAGAACATCTTGCCCGTCAAAAAAACCTAGCAGCAGCCCCCGCTTTGTTAATAGATCTAGAAAAGGTACTTGGGCAAGTCACTTCTTTTGTTGATACCTACCCTGGAGGAAAATCAACCGCGTCCAGCCAGCCTAAATAAATTCACATAGCTTACCGAACAAAGTGTATAAGACTGTTAGTTTAAAAATGACCGACTATAGCAAGTAGTGCGATTAAGAGCATATCCTAAAAGTTGATTAAAGATGTTTTTTACCGCAGATTAAATATAAAAACCAATAAATTTCGCTCCCTCCCCGAAATTCGGGGAGGGTTGGGGTGGGGTAAACCAAAGATTTATGCAACAGGTTAATTAAAAATCAACGCCAAAAAGGGCAGACTTTCTTAGTCTGCCCCTCAATTAATCAAGTTAAATTAGTATTTAACTAAATTGATTAACGACGTGAGAAGTTATTACGTGAGTTACCACCGTATCCGCCGCCGCCGCCGCCGCTTCTTTCTTCACGGGGTTTAGCCTTATTAACTTTCAAATCGCGCTCCATCCACTCAGCGCCATCAAGAGCTTCAATTGCAGCATCTTCTTCTGCGTCTGAACTCATTTCCACAAATCCAAAGCCGCGAGGACGACCTGTTTCACGATCTGTAGGTAGTTGAACACGCTTAACGGTTCCATACTCTGCAAAGATATGGCTCAGGTCGCCTTCTTTAACATCGTAAGATAAGTTGCCTACGTAAATTGACATAGAGTTTCTCCAAAATTAGAGGTTTGTAGAGATCTAGATTTCGGAGAGGAGCCTGCCAATACCAAAAGGAAATAACCAGTCAATAAAAACAACAAACACTGCCGCCGAATTAATTCTCATCTCCTAGATTAGCACATAAACAGGGCTTAGGCATTTTATAGGGAAAATTTATGGTTGGGGCTGGTGATTGGGGACTGGTGACTGGGGAAAAGCCTTAATTTCTCCTGCTTCGACGGGCTATTTAAGTTTTATTCAAAATCTCAGGCGGCGATCGCTATTCTACTTTTACGGGTGGGAATACTAGAAATAAGTATAAGACGCTACTTTTTTTTTAATTATGAAAAATTTGTTTTAGCAGCAGGGAAATTTTTACCGATATATTTTAAGCAAATTTAACTTCCCCAAGTTGGAACAGGGACAGCAACATGGTTCAAAGTATAGACACAGCTAAGTTTACAACCACTGACCTAGATCAATTAGCCCAAGAACTAAATCGTGATGGGATTTGTGTGATTCGGGGTTTATTTGACAGACAGTTGATCGCAGAGTGGGCAGACGCTTTTGATGAATTATTCCAAAAACGCAAAAACAGTCCAGGGGGTTTAGCACCCCGCGACCAAGCGCGGTATTACTTAACGTTACCTTGGGTTGCCCCGTTTGCAAATATAGATGTATTTGCCAATCCAGTAATTTTGAGTATACTTAAGCGCGTATTTTACCAAGAATATAAATTAGTTCAGTTCGGCTCTGATACTCCGTTCCAAGGTTCGGATTATCAAGAAATTCACCGCGACTTTCGCCCACTTTTCTCGGATCAGATTGTAACCCCACTCTACGCACTAGCGGTAAACTTTCCACTGGTAGAAGTAACGGCAGATAATGGTCCGTTTCAAATGGCGCGTGGGACTCATCTGTTACCCCGTGAAGAAGCTTTAGTCAAAATAGCTGCTGGGGAAATTCCGATGGAATCTTTTTATATGCAGCCTGGTGATGTGATGATTCGTACTCCTCTAGCACTGCATCGGGGTTCACCGAACCGCACAGACAAAGCTAGACCGATGATTGTCATGGGTTATGTGATGCACTGGTTGCACACATTTAAAGTCGATTTGACAGTGCAACAAGACTATTATGATAGTCTGCCAGAGCAAGTCAGAGAAATGTTGCGGTGTCAGGTGGTAGAAAAATTGCCAGAAAATCGCGCTGAAACTTATGTGGATTTCAAATATTAAGGCGATTATGTCTCAAAGTGAACTGGCGACGGAATTATTATCTGGCGATCGCACTTACACAAATCCTGTATACGATGGTTATTTTGCCGATCCCTTTGTATGGGAACACCAAGGGGTATATTATGCCATCGGTACTGGTGCAGCAGAAGCCGAGGGAGAGGTAGAGGAAATTGCCCAACGGCGGGTTTTTCCGTTGTTGCAGTCTAACGACTTTGTTAACTGGCATTTTGCAGGTAATGCTTTACTACGTCCAGATGCCAGCCTTGGTGATAACTTTTGGGCTCCTGAAGTTGCGTATTTTGATGGTAAGTTTTATCTTTACTACTCAGTAGGACACGGAGATAAAAATCATCAGTTACGGGTTGCAATTAGTAACAGTCCCTTGGGACCTTATCAAGACATTGGTGAACCTCTAACAGATCTTAATTCCTGCGCTTTCGCTATTGATCCACATCCCTTTCAAGATGACGATGGACAATGGTATTTATTCTACGCCTGTGATTTTCTCGATACAGCAGATAATATTCGGGCTGGAACTGCCTTAATGGTAGACCGACTCATCAACATGACAAAACTGGCTGGAGAGGGGAAAGTCGTTCTCCGCGCCCGTAGTGATTGGCAACTGTTTCTGGCTAACCGTTTGATGTATGAATCTCACTATGATTGGCATACATTAGAAGGTCCCTGCGTCCGTAAACATGATGGGCGTTACTACTGCTTTTATAGTGGTGGCTGTTGGGAAACTGAAAGCTACGGCGTTGATTATGGTGTTGCTGATAGTTTGATGGGTTCCTACTCGGATGCGGGAAATGAAGCAGGGGCAAGGGTTTTGAAGACTGTTCCTGGTTATGTGATTGGTCCTGGTCATAACTCAATTGCGATCGCGCCTGATGGTCAAACCGAGTATATTGTTTACCACGCCTGGGATACCGATAAGTCAGGGCGGCGAATGTGCTTGGACAAACTGATCTGGACATCAGACGGACCGCGCTGTGATGGACCAACTTGGACATCACAAATTGTTAACAGCAAATAAATATCACATGAGTAATTATGCAGGGTCTAGGTACTGATAACTGAAATGACCTCTCCCCAACCCCTCTCCTGGTAGGAGAGGGGCTTTAGAACTCCCCCTTCCCTTGCAGGGAAGGGGGCTGGGGGGTTAGGTTTTTCGCCAACCGTATAAATATCATCTCATTAGAATTCTTGCCAAAATCCTAATTTTTTTTAGAACGCAGATAAGCGCAGATGCACGCAGATGCCAACAAAAATTTTACGTTTTTTTTGCAAAAGATCTATTGAACTTAAGATAGAAAATAATGTTTTGAGCTAATTAAATTAACACGAGTTTAAGTTAAATGCGTTATTATTAATGTAGTACTAATTTTGGGTTCATCCAAAAGCAAGCTTTAAATTGAATCAAATCGCTTTTGATGTCATATAATAGAGCAGTGAGCAAAAAAAACTGTAAAAATACTCTCACCAGAAATACGGTTATTAGACACGAATATTACGGTTAACACCACTGCGGCAAAGAGAGGTTTAAAACTAAACTAATCTTAGTTACTTCAATAAAACTTTATCAAGGGATAACGGGTATTAATCACCACATGAAAACATTGTTAAATCCCACGTAATTTTTTTAAGATTTGTCCTTTAATTTATCCAAATTAGAACTTACGCAAGTTAACAAGCGGGCAAGCTCCCTATACTACATACGAAGTTAGAAAACATAATTGACGATAGATGTAGTGCAAGCGTCCCGCTTATTTAAATGGGTAAGCCAAGTAAGT
This sequence comes from Crinalium epipsammum PCC 9333, assembly GCF_000317495.1. GTDB lineage: Bacteria > Cyanobacteriota > Cyanobacteriia > Cyanobacteriales > PCC-9333 > Crinalium > Crinalium epipsammum. The sequence goes on along the minus strand of NC_019753.1, from coordinate 2,529,752 downwards.
GATTCAAGTACAGACGGGAGTTGTTAGCAACTCTTTTTTTTACATACCATTAGAGATTTTTTGACTATTTAAGGATTACAAGAATGTTTGAAAGATTAACAGATAAAGCCGTTAAAGTAATCATTGTAGCTCAAGAAGAAACACGGCGTTTAGGGCATACTTTAGTTGGCACTGAACAGATTTTGCTGGGGTTAATTGGAGAAGGAACTAGCGTTGCAGCTAAAATTTTAGTTGAGCGAGGTGCAAATCTCCAAAAGGCACGCAAAGAAGTAGAAAAAATTATCGGTCGTGGTTCTCGATTTGTTCCAGAACAAATTCCTGTCACACCTAAAGTTAAGCGCATTTTTGACCAAGCTTTAATTGAATCGCAACAATTGGGGCATAATTATATTTCCCCCGAACATTTACTGTTAGGACTACTTAACGAAGGCGAAGGTGTTGCAACTAGAGTGTTGCAAAATCTAGGCGTTGACCTAAAGGAACTTCAATTAGCAGTTCTTAAACAACTGACAGTAGAAGCACCAGCAGAGGTTGGTACTACACGGCAGCGTTCCCAAAATAAAACCCCAATTTTAGATGAGTTTGGGACTGATTTGACAGAGTTAGCCGCAAAAGGCAAACTTGATCCTGTTGTGGGTAGAGAGCGAGAAATTGAACGTGCTATCCAGATTTTAGGTCGGCGGACTAAGAATAACCCTGTATTAATAGGTGAACCTGGAGTTGGTAAAACTGCGATCGCAGAAGGTCTAGCTCAACGTATCATTAACAAGAATGTCCCTGGTACTTTGGAAGATAAGCAAGTTATCAGCTTGGATATGGGTTCCTTAGTTGCAGGAACTAAATTTAGAGGTGAATTTGAAGAACGCCTCAAAGGAATTGTGGAGGAAGTTCGCTCATCTGGGAATATTATCTTGGTAATTGATGAGCTTCACAACATTATCGGCACTGGGTCTGTGCAAGGTGGTTTAGATGCTGCCAATATGCTCAAACCAGCTTTAGCGCGGGGTGAGTTGCAGTGCATCGGGATGACTACTCTGGATGAATACCGCAAGCATATTGAAAAGGATGCAGCTTTAGAACGTCGTTTCCAACCAATTAAGGTGGGTGAACCCAGTGTTGTAGAAACGATAGAGATATTGTTTGGTTTGCGCGAAGCTTACGAGCAATTTCACAAAGTCAAAATTTCCGATGATGCTATTGATGCAGCAGCTAAGTTATCAGATCAGTATATAAGCGATCGCTTCTTACCAGATAAAGCCATAGACTTAATTGATGAAGCTGGTTCTCGTCTGCGCGTCCAGAATACTATGTCTCCTGCACATCGAGAATTAAAGCGGGAACTGCGTCAAGTTAGCAAAGCCAAACAAGAAGCAGTTCAAGTTCAAGATTTTGATCAAGCTGGGAAGTTGCGCGACAAAGAATTAGAACTTGAAGGGCAACTCAAGAAAATGGCGACATCCCAAGACTCAGCCGATATCCCAGTGGTTGATGCTGAGAAAATCGCTGAAATTGTTGCTGTTTGGACTGGTGTACCTGTCAGCAAACTCACCGAATCTGAATCAGCAAAGTTGCTCGATTTAGAAGATACCTTACATCAGCGCCTTATTGGTCAAGACCAAGCCGTTACCGCAGTATCTAAAGCTATACGTCGCGCACGAGTTGGATTAAAAAGTCCTAACCGACCAATCGCTAGTTTTATCTTCTCAGGTCCAACCGGAGTTGGCAAGACTGAATTAGCCAAAGCCTTAGCTGCTCATTTCTTCGGTTCAGAAGAAGCGATGATTCGGGTGGATATGTCGGAATATATGGAAAGCCACACAGTTTCTAAACTAATTGGTTCTCCTCCTGGGTTTGTCGGTTATGACGAAGGCGGACAATTAACAGAAGCAGTGCGTCGCCGTCCTTATTCTGTTATCCTATTCGACGAAATCGAAAAAGCGCATCCCGACGTATTTAATATGATGTTGCAAATGTTAGATGATGGTCGTCTAACTGATGCCCAAGGTCGCACAGTAGACTTTAAGAATACCTTAATCATTCTGACATCTAATTTGGGTTCAAAAGTCATTGAAAAAGGCGGCAGTGGTTTAGGTTTTGAATTTAGTGAAGACCAAGCTGAAGCTACTTATAACCGGATGCAGCAGCGAGTACAAGAAGAACTCAAAGCTTATTTCCGTCCTGAATTTCTCAACCGTCTTGACGACATTATTGTTTTCCGTCAATTAACATTTGAGGAAGTAAGAAGTATCGCAGGTATCATGTTGCGAGAAGTTGCTAGTCGTTTAACCGAACAGGAAATTAGTCTAGAAGTTACTGACAAGTTTAAAGACCGAGTTGTAAAAGAAGGGTTTAATCCTAAGTTTGGTGCAAGGGAGTTGCGACGGGCAATTATGCGGTTGTTAGAAGATAGTTTGGCGGAAGCAATGCTGAGTGGCACTGTTAATAGTGGTGATACTGCTGTTATTGATGTAGGTGAGGATGGTGAGGTGGAAATTAAAAGGATGCAGCGACAAGAGTTAGTTATTGTTTAAATTGATGCGCCGTCACCCTGAAGGGTGCGGCTATACTAGCAAAGCCTGCCTACGCAGGCTTTTTTTATGTCTAATTTTGTTAACGAACTACAGAGACGCAGAGAATACAAAGGAAGATCCAGATCTTTATGTTAAATAGGCTTTACTATTAAAATTAGTATATTTAAATAATGAAAAAGTATCGTTTTTAGCAGATCTAAACAAAAAGTTCATGCTTTAGCTTAAAATTTTAGGAGTTTGTATGTATTTACATAGAGTCCAAGTTCCTGATTTTCGTGTTCTCAAAGGAGTTGATATCACCTTTGAAAAAGAATTTAACCCAAGGATATTTCCAATAGGTAGCCAAAATGGCGGTGGCAAAAGCACTTTACTGCAGTTAATTTTTTTACTGTTACATTGTTCTGGACATCCCGAAAAAATTCCTTACTTGAAAAATATGATTTATGGGTTTCAAGTACATGAAAAAACTGAAAAAAAAGTATTATCAATAATTGATATTATTGATGATAATAAAATTGTTCAGCTTCAATTTTTTTCATGCACAAGCTATTATATCGAACAGTTACTAAGTTTGGAAAATGAAAGCATTGAACCAAAAGATGATTTATTTGTAACTTTAGAAAAAATAAAACAAATGAAAAAACAATTGTTTGCTTTAAAAAAACAATTGGAAGTAGGAAATGATCAGATTCAGTTAGTCGATATAGAAAACAGAAAAAAATTTGAAGAAAAGCTAAAGCAGTTAAAAGGAAAAATTTTCCTGCTTAATCATCAGCTATCTTCATTACTGAATAGTAGTAAAAAAATACTAGATCGATTAAAAGTAAAAAACATTATACACATTAGCAACTACTCATCTCATGGTACTGAAAATGAAAATGAAGCCTTATTTTGCTTGATAAATAATTTAGATTCAACAATAGAACCAGAAGCATTTTTAACTGAATTATCTAACAAGATTTTTTTAGCCGCCCCTTCTACGCAAGTTTTACTTTTTCTACCTTATGACATCAGAAAAATGTTATTCCAAGAAGAAGATAAACACTCCCTCAACACGGTTTATTATTCATATATAAGAGAAGCGAAAAAAAAATTACGTGGGCTTTTTTTATATGATTTTTTAGCTGTAGATCTTATAGTTAGCTCTTTCAAGTCTGCTAGAGACAAAGATTTTAAAGACGCTATTGAAACAGGAGAATACGGTAATAACTACAAGTTACTATTAAAGGACTTAAACTCCCTACTTGGAAATAAACAAATCAATTTAACAACTGATATTTCTGGAGTAAATTTCAAGATAGATAAAGATGGTGAGGTTGTAGAACTTGCACCAGAAGATTTAAGTCATGGTGAATTAAAGAGACTAAGTATTTATATGTGGCTCAAGTATCGCAATATAGAAAATGCGATCGTACTGATGGATGAAATTGAAATTGCATTTCATCCAGATTGGCAATACCAAATTGTATCTGATTTAAACCAGTGGGAACCAAGTAATCAATATATCCTTGCAACTCACTCTTATGAGCTATGCCAAGCTCTCACACCTGCTCATGTTAAAGAGCTAGAACCAAAGCTTATGAAACAATCGTCGGGACAAGTATGAGCTTGAATCCAGAACAACTTTATCAGCATTGTAAAACAATTTTAAATTCGCGGAAGATATTAAATAAAATTGTTGTACTTTGTGAAGGAAAAATTGAAATAGTTCAAGGTAGACTTTCACCTCAAAGCTATGCCCAAATGGAGCAAATGCCTGACGCAAACTTTTATAAAGCTTGTGTTCCCAACTGGTGGAGGCAAAAATTACCGCAATTCTTTAATTGTGGAAATCGAAAAGATGTAATAGATACTTACTTTACTTTGTTAGATTTACATAACAAGGATACTAATAATTCATATCTGAATCCATCCAAGCTTTTTGCAATTGTAGATTTAGATAATCAAATACAACAAATTAATGATGATTTGTACTCGGATACAGAAGTCATATTTCAAAATCTATATAGTAAAATGAACGTGATTGAAAGCAATGCCTCTCAGCATCGCATTTGGGTAACAGGATTAATTCATAAAGAAGCATATTTTTTACTGCCTGAATTACAGGTCATATTTGATGATTTACCTGTTGCTCCTACTTATGATAATCAACCTCTGATACTTGAAGATGTTTATCTTGATATGTGCAGAGATATTAGCAATGATATTGATTTACAGAATAATATACAAAGAGCCTGTACTCGTATAAATTACTGTACAGGATTAGATTTTACGGGAAGTGAAGAACTAAAAAATAGCTGGGAAATCGAATATACTAAAGCAGCAGATAATGTACGCAAAGAAGAATTAACCATAGCTTTGTTGACAATCAAAAAAGCTAAGGAATTTTGGAATAAAATTTTACCCAGTAATGATTGGACTCGTCCTATTTATACATATAAGGATCAGCTTACGTTAGAAATAGGACGGTTTTATTCACAGCAAGAAAATGATCCGAAAAATCATATTCCTTTCTTCTTCAAGATTTTATATGAGTTTGTTTATAAATGAAATGTAAAGAAAAGTGATTACTACTTATATAAATAGCGATCGCATCCTCTACATCCCCCATTTTACCCAACGGCAAACTCAGTAAACTTACGCTTATAGGGAGCTTGAAAACCTAAAACAATATCTTGCTTTGGAACTCCAGCAGCTAATAACTCATTAGCTATTCCAACTTCAGTAAAATCGCGCTGAATCCAAATCTTATTATCCTTAATATCAATGTGGATAATACAACCATATACGCGCTGATATTCTGCTTCTTTCCAGCCTAAATTGATAATTAGATAGTGGTGTTCTTTTGGATCGCAAATCAACTGCACTTCTGTATCATTTAGATCATTTGCTAAATGACCTTTCAATATTTTTTGAATTAACTCTGAGTAATTTATTCTTTCCATAGAAGTATTTGTTCTTGAGTTGGATCAAAAATCAACAATTTGATTTGATGTTCAGCAATTACATCTTGAATAAATTGACGACTGAAAAACTCTCCGTAAATATCCCAAGAAATTGCTAAGTATAAAACTCGATCTGGTTGTTCGCCTCTTAAAGCTGAACGGTAAGTGAGAGTCTGACCAAGTGCTACATAAAACTCGCTAACTACTGAAGCGCCTAAAAATGATTTAATTTCTACGGCTATTTTTTGACCAGACTTCTGAGCCGCTAACATCCTCTCTGCTCCTAAGTCTATATAAAAGTCAATTTGATCAATCTTGATTGAAAGAGGGTCATGAGTAATTGAGAGAGCCATCTTTCTCTAAGGCGATACGGACAGCGTTGTGAAAAGTATCTTTAGCTGACATTATCCGATCACCATAAGTATTGTAGCGATAAATTAATAAGTGCGATCGCTACTCTAGTTTAAACCTTTTTTTTAGATATTTAGCACGTAGTGCGCTAATTTTAGTATAACTAAGGACAGTTTCTTTTTTGCCACATAGCTTTATAGCTTCGATCCGAAATTAGTTATATTACATTCGTATCTATATATTAGAGTGTTATCAAATTTTTTTTCCAAATATGATAGCAAAATTATTGACACATAAATATGAAAGGTAGTCTGATTCGCAATGAAGATTTACTCCCTAATCAACGGGAGAATATGTACTTACTCATTAGTACTCATTTTAATGGTGTTAAGCGGGAAGTTTTTGATGCAGATTTACTAGAAAAAAACTGGGTGATTTTACTTGAAGATGAAAAAAAAGCGTTACAAGGCTTTTCAACTCTCAAGATATATGAAACTGAGTTTGCAGGTGAAGTAATTAGTGCTGTCTACTCAGGAGACACTATTGTTGATCCTAATTCCTGGTCTAGTTCTGTACTATCAAAAACTTGGATTAATTCAGTAAATCAGTTGCGCCAACAATATTCCAAAGGCAAGCTATACTGGCTGTTAATTTGCTCAGGTTATCGTACATACCGTTTTCTGCCTACATTTTGGAATGAGTTTTACCCCCGATACGCTACTCCTACACCTGCAAAAACTGAAGCTTTGCTTAAATTTTTAGCTCGGAATCAGTTTGGCAAATATTATGATGAAGAAAGGGGAGTTGTACGCTTTCCTTGTCCCCAAATTTTAAAAAATGAACTGATAGAAATACCTACAGAAAGATTAAAAAATTCTCACATTAGTTTTTTTCTGCAAAAAAATCCTGGTTATATTCAAGGAGATGAGTTAGTTTGTCTTACTGAAATATCTGAGGAAAATCTCACCAGTGCAGGTAGAAAAATGTGGTTTGCGGAATCGTCTGAAGGGGGGGAGGAGAGAGGAGAGAGGAGAGAGGGGTTAATTTATAGTTGATAGGATGAGTATTTTTGTAATCAGATTAATTGTTAATATTAATTTATAAAATATGAAGTCAAATTTAACGCAGATTAATTCAAGTTCCGCACTTGTTTTTAACAATCCTGAGTTATTTATTGAGGGGTGGTACTGGGCAATTCGTTCACAGGATTTAAAGGTGGGTGAGGTGAAACCTGTAACGCTGCAAGGAAGAAATTTAGCATTATATCGGGGAAAAGATGGAAATGCGATCGCGCTCGATGCTTATTGTCCTCACATGGGCGCACATTTAGCCGAAGGTAAAGTAGAAGGTAATAATATTCGCTGTTTTTTCCATCATTGGGAGTTTAATTCATCAGGTAATTGTGTTGATATTCCCTGTTTAGGAAAAGCATTACCTGTAAAGTTAAAAACTTGGCATACTGCGGAAAAATATGGCATGGTTTGGGTTTGGACTGGCGATACTCCTAAACAACCATTACCTTTTGTCCCAGAATTAGAAAATGAAGAATGTGATTTCGCTTTTGGTTCACACTTCTTTAAAAATTGCCATCCCAATGTGGTGATGATTAATGCTATTGATGCCCATCATTTTAATACAGTTCACAATTTTCCTATAGAAATTGTCTTTAGGAAAGAAGAGTTAAACGAAAATGCGATTACTTTTAGTAATACTACTCGTGGCGGTGATGAGTCTTTATTGATGAAGCTAATCCTTCCTTTCTACAAAAATGAAGGTACTTATAGTATGTGTTATTGGTATGGCAGTACAGGGACAGTAACACTAGGACCAGATTTTTTACATTTTTATATTATGTTTGCTTTGCGCCTAGTTGAAGGAGGTAAAACTGAAGGACAAACTATTTTAATTACTAAAAAGCGCCCAGGTTTATTCGGGTGGAGTTTTAATAGATTGATTTTGTGGCTTACTTTAATGGTCGGTAATTATTTTGCTAAAGGAGATACTAAAGTTTTTCAAACTATCAAATTTAATTTAAAGACTCCGACTAAGGCGGATCAATCAATTATTCAGTTTATTCAACATTATGAGCAGCAAAAACCTTTAGTTTGGGGAACTTGGGAGAACCCGTCAACAAGGAGGGGAGAGGAAGCGGGAGTTGTATATTCAGCTTGTTCATCTTAGTTAGAGGCTTTGTTTATTCCATTGAGAGCAAGTTAGAGATTTTTTGCACGGATATGTAAGTTGATTGGAACGCAGATAAAAACAGATGAACGCAGATGAACGCAGATTTAATACGTCGCACTTTTCGCAGATAAATTGCGCTATTCAAGATAGATTAAAAGCAAAGACAGTAGCAGGGTTAAATTTATCTCATATTTCCTCGGATGATAAGATTGGGCGGGTATTATCTTCTGCTTTGAAAAGTCGTTTGGGGTCTGATTTAAGTTATTCAGAATTTGATAGTTATCAATATTGGCATCCTGAGTATTTTAATCTTCATCAAGTAACAATTTTTCAAGATGCTAGTGAGGAAGAAAAAGCAGCAATTTTACATATAGCTAACCGTGATTTACTTGAGGAAGCTTACTTTATCGAGAAAGCTGGTATGGGTTATATGGCTAAAATGGTGCTACTGGCAGAAACTATAGAGGAGCGTATGCTTTATGCACTTTTTAGTTCTGATGAAGTTTCTCATTTTGCTCAAATTAGCAACTTTTTACCGCCGCAAGAGGTTATAGGAAAGGATAATGCTTTTTTAAGTTTGTTGGAGGAGGTTGCGGAAATTGCAGATAAAACTGTGTTGTTATTTGTGTTGCAAGTTGTGCTGGAGGGATGGGGTTTAAGTCATTACAGAAGTCTGGCAAAAAGTTGTCAAAATCCAGCATTAAGCGCAGTGTTTCAGGGGTTTCTGCAAGATGAATCTCGTCATCATGCTGCTGGAGTTACTTTATTTGAACAGATAGCGGTTGATGATGCAAGTCGGGATGCAATTTTACAAATTTTAACTCTATTTTTACGGATGGTGCAAGTTGGGCCGCAAGGTGTTGTTGCAGCTATAGAAAAAGTTAAAGGTGATTTATCCCGTCAGCAGAAGATCAGAATTTTTGAGGAATTAGATACAGAAAATCATAGTGGTTCTCGTCTTAATATTCTCCGTTCTTTAATGCAAACTGAGGGAGGTCAAATAGTTCAAGACTTAGAGCAGTTAGGAGCATTTCAGCCTTTTTCCGCAGAAAGATGTGTATAAGGCAAAGCTTTATCAATCAGAACCCCCTCCCTGTTGACGGGGAGGGGGCAGGGGGTGGGGTTTTCTCTAACTAAATTACATAAATATATGCTCAACGAACCAAAAACTAATACACTTTTAGAAAACCAAAAGGTTTATCGCAAGCTACAAATTAACTACACGCGCAACCAGCAACAGGATCATACTCAATTATTAGATCAAGCAGCAACTTCCTTTAAATATGAAGATTGCAAAAATGAATATTGGAACCCAGAGGAGTTTTCTTTACTATACGGAACGCCCTTATGGGAACAATCTAGCTCTAGTCAGAGACTAATTCTCAATCAACTTTATTGGGTAGCTTACTACTCACAAATCATCTCTGCGGAAATTGCGACAATTTTCTTTAATCAAACTAGCGCGGCTGGACTTTACGCGCAAGAAGATTTTCGCTTAGTTTGCGATATGCTGGACTTGGAATCTATTCAAGAAAGGGCGCATATTAGCGCATTCAAAAATATTTCTACTCAGGTAGAAACGGCATTATTTGGTAAACGTATTTTTACTTACCCAATGCGTAGCCCTTTTACTGAGACAATGGTATTTGCTGATACAAATGCCTTAAAAAGATGGTGGAAGAAGATTCAGCTTCAGTTTTTTGGTTTAATTTCTTCTGATAATGCTTTTTTAGCTTGCCAATATTTTACTGTTCGAGGTGTGCGGACACTAAATGGTAAGTTAGTACAACACAAACTAAGTAATTATTACCAGAAGCACCCGGATCAAGATAACGCGCCGATTCCGGCTAAAATTTCATACTATCATTTTATGGATGAGAGCTTTCATTTTAATAGCTCTACAATTCTTTCCCATGAAGTAGTGAAGTGTTTAAAACCGCCGACAGCTTTTGAAAATTTGGTGGCAAATTTAGGAATAAAAGGTTGTCAAAAAGATCATTATAATTTTTCTGTGGCAATTAACGGTATTTTTTGGTACGATCCAGCACTTTATTCAGCAATATATCAGGTTTTGCGATCGCCCATTTTTTCTATGACTGACTCGGAAGCGAAAGATATGATGCGTAAATGCTTTACTGAGGAGTCGGAAGGGTTACACCGTAGTTATGCAACTCAGATGGAAGCGATCGAGTCATACAAAGTATATCTCGAAAAGGTTGATTACGCTTGGAAAAGTAATAAAGAAATGTCTCTGATGTCCGCTAATTCAATTCCTAAGTATTTAGAGACTCAGAATAAAGCATTTACATCGTTTGATCAAGGAAATTTAGAAGATAAATTAACCACAGATAAACACAGATGAACACAGATGGATGATTGGATTTTATCGGCTTAAGCGAGATATTTAATGATAATTAATTTTGCTAATACGAATTATCAACCAATTGTTTTAGAAAAACACTCTCCTCTGGCGGAACATTTGACGGTACAAAACTCGCCTGTGTTATTTGGATGTCGCACCGGAATTTGTGGGACTTGTCTTGTAGTTATTAAGGGTGATATTCCGCTTCCAAGCGATGAAGAAAAGGAGTTATTAGAAGTTATTGCGCCTAATAATGAATCAGTACGGCTTGCTTGTCAAGTTGATTTAACAAATGATATTGAAATTACCCGTTATATGGAGGATGAGTGAAATTTGAGGATTTTTGGTATGTAGTTGCACTCAGCACAGAATTAAAACCTAATAAAGTGTTGAGTTGCACTGTTTTAGGGGAATGGTTAGCGATATTTCGGGGGGATGATGGTAAAAGTGTAGCATTGCGCGATCGCTGTATGCACAGAAACAGCCGTCTCTCACGCGGTAAAGTTTGTCAAGGAAATTTGCAATGTCCTTATCACGGTTGGGTTTATGACAAAAACGGCAAAGTTGTCGCTGTTCCCGCCGAGGGAGATAATTTCAAAATGCTTGATTCTCGTCAAGCAAAATTATATCAAACTAAAGAACAAGATGGTTATGTTTATGTGAGATTAACCGACCAACCTAGCGAAGAATTTGAACCTTTTAAAATGCCTTATTATGGCGAACCTGGATGGGAAACAGTACGAGTAATCAACCGTTTTCATAATAACGTTACCAACTGTGCAGAAAACTTTATAGATATCCCACATACAGCTTCCGTACATCCAGGCGTATTTCGCACACCTCGCAAGCAAAAACTAGAAATGACAGTGGAGAGACGCGATGGTTCAGTATTAGTAAATTATCGCAATGAAACTACTAACTTAGGTTGGTATAAACACTTTCTTAATCCTAAAGGTGACGAAATTAAACACACCGATAGCTTTTATATGCCAAACATTACCAGTGTTGAATATAACATGGGAAAGCATAGAAGATTTTTTATTACCAGCCAATCTATTCCAGAAACAGAAAACTCGACACTTGTTTACACAGATGTCACATTCAACTATGGAATTTTGAATAAAATTGCCCGTCCATTTGTCCACTGGACTGCTCAACATATTATTAACCAAGATGTTGAAATCCTGGGTATTCAGCAAGAAGTAATAGAGAAATACGGCACTCATTTCTCTAACACGCCCGCCGATACAATCCATGTTTTTGTGGAATCAATTAGAAACAAAATCGAGGCAGGAGAAGATCCGCGAAAACTGGAAAATAAATCTGTACAAGTAACATTTTGCGTTTAAACGCTTGTCAAAAATTAAAACTTACGTTTATATCACATCCTAAAACTAAGCAAACTAATTAAAAATTACATCTGCGTTCATCTGCGTGCATCTGCTTTCATCTGCGTTCAAAAAAAAATTCAATCCTGCCCAAAAACCTAATCATCAAAAACAACTATGGGAGTATTTTTCGCCTTTACCATTTTACTAACGCTAACTGTAACAAATAAACAGCAATTCGCCACACTCCTCAAAAAAAGCCGATCAGATTGGATATTAGATACTGTGGGATTATGCTTTCAGGGAATAGTTATCCCCCTGCTGCAAATTACAGTGGTTTATCAAATCTACAACTATTTATTACCTAATTATCATCAAGGCTGGATTTTGCCGCCATTAATCGCATTTTTACTCAGCTTTGTATTTGTAGATTACCTGTATTACTGGAATCATCGACTGTTGCATAGTCGCTGGTTGTGGCGACTGCATTTAGTGCATCACACAGTAACAGAAATGCAGGTTTTAGGAACTTCTAGAAATACCTTATGGACAAGCTTCTTTATTATTTATCTCTGGGTTCACGCGCTGTTTATTTATCTATTACAAGATCCAACTTTGTACATTGCGGGTGTAACTCTTACTTGTGGTTTGGACTTGTGGAGACATAGCGCGATCGCACCTACACGAAATTCGTTACTATATCGGTTAATATCCAATTGGCTGATTTTACCCCAAGACCACGCATGGCATCATGCTAGGGGTGTAGTTGCTTGCAATTATGGGGCAAATTTTAAGCTTTGGGATAAACTACATGGTACTTATTATGAGTGCGAGAAAGCACCGGATGAGTTAGGCGTAAGGTGTAGTTTGAGTATTTATCGGAAGTTGTTTTTTCCGTTTGGAGGAAAGGTTTTATTTTTTAACGCATTAGCCGTTAGCGAAGCTGCGCGTTAGCGCTAGGCTTCCCGAAGGGTAGGGCGCAAAGGTGTACGCAAAGGATCGCAAAGGTTATATATAATTAATGACTGTTCTTAGTATCATCCTTTCTTTATTTCCTACGTTAATAATGCTGATGGCTGGTGCATCTTTTATATGGATGTGTTTTGAACCAAGCATTTTTAGTATTTTAGCTTTGATTTTTTCTTTATACGGTTTACCGCTATTAGTATATTTGATTCATCAATATTTTTATCCTGTTAAAGAAGGGATTAGTTATTTAGTTGGTAAGGAGTATTCGCCTTGGTGGGGGAGTCATCAAATTCAAGTAATTTATATTGCTTTTCCAGTTTTAGAAACAATATTACGTTTAATTCCTGGCGCTTTTTCTTTATGGTTGAGGTTATGGGGTTCTAAGGTGGGTAAGGGTGTTTATTGGACTCCTGCACTAGAAATAGCCGATCGCGGATTATTAGAAATAGGCGATCGCGTAGTTTTTGGACATCGTATTACTATATTTTCCCATGTAATTAAACCCAAAAAACAAAACTTAATGTTGTATGTAAAAAAGGTAAAAATTGGTAATAATGTATTTTTAGGCGCTGGTTCTCATTTCGCGCCCGGAGTTGTAATTGAAGATGGATCATATATACCTGTTGCTACTAATATTTATCTCAATAAAAAAACAAAACAGCCATAAACTAAAATTCTATGCTGCGTTTAATAATTAAGCTTTTCGCTCATATTATCGCGACTGTGAGTGATAATTTTTATCAAGCTTTAGCAAACCCTCAAAGTGTCCAAAAATTAGTCCAAAAAGAAATTATTCAGCTTTTAGTTAAAAGTGAATATGGTAATTATCTCGGTATTCAATCAATTAATGATTGGGAACACATCCCTATAGTTGAATATGAAGATATCCATAAATGGATTAAATCTGGAGTGGCTAATAAAATGCTAACTCCTGAACCTATAATATTTTATGAAAAAACTTCTGGAAGTGGTAGCGCAGCTAAGTTAATTCCTTATACAAAATCTTTGCGGAAATCTTTTAGCCAAATGTTTTGTGTTTGGGCGCACGATTTAATAGTTAATGGTGCAAACTTTTCTACTGGTAAAGTTTATTTTTGTATTTCTCCAAAACTGGGAGATGCTTCTGCTATACAGTCAGGGGTGAAAGTTGGATTAGAAGATGATTCGGAATATTTAGACGGATGGTTAAGGTGGTTTCTCAGTCCTTTTTTAGTTTCTCCGCCTGGAATTAATCGCATCCGCGATCCCAATGAGTTTAAAGAAAAGTTAGTCAACACTCTATTAGTAGAAGAAAATTTAGAAATTATCTCAATTTGGAATCCCAGTTTTTTCAAGGTTCATCTAGATTATATTCAAGCTAATCAACAAAGACTTGCTGCACAACTAAAAAATAAAATTTCAACTGAACGCTATCAACTACTATTAGAAGATAAAATTAATTGGTCAAAACTTTGGTCTAAACTAAAACTTATTTCTTGCTGGGATAGTGCCAATGCTAAGGAACAAGCGAATTATTTGCGATCGCTCTTTCCTAATGTCATGGTACAAGGTAAAGGACTACTTGCGACAGAAGCACCGATGACGATTCCTTTAATTAAGGCGCAAGGATTTGTCCCTGTACTAAATGAGGTGTTTTTTGAATTTGAACAACAAGGAAATATTTATCACCTTCACGAACTAGAAAAGGGAAAATCTTACTCGCTCATTATTTCTCAAAAGGGAGGCTTATATCGTTATCGCATAGGCGATCGCATTCGCGTTACCCATTATTATTTAAAAACACCCTGCTTAGAATTTATCGGACGGACTGAAACTACAAGTGATTTAGTAGGGGAGAAACTACACGAAGATTTTGTGCAAGATGTCCTTAACCAGTTACCCCTAGAGGGTACATTTTTTCAAAGCTTAGTACCTGTCAGGATACCAAAAGATCACTATCTACTATTGCTAGATCACGCAAATCTACCTGCCCAGATCATAGCTCAACTATTGGATCAAGAGTTAATGCGATCGCACCACTACCAACAAGCGCGTCTTCTCGGTCAACTTTCCCCACCCCAAGTGTTAATCTCAGCACAAATACCTGAAATTATCACTAATTACAGAATGCGTCAGGGTATCAAGTGGGGAGACATAAAACATCAAGTATTAGTAACCACACCAATTGATCAAGAACTTTTAAACTTGCTAAATTATGCTTAGTATTGGCTAGTTCATGGTTCAATAAGCAATGAACTATTAACCGTGAATTATGACCACTGAACTGATAGTGCGTTCAGCTACACCTGCTGATGTCCCTGCAATATTTAACTTAATTCAAGCTTTAGCAGAATACGAAAAGCTTTCCCATGCTGTCACAGGTAATCCTGAAAACCTAGAACAACACCTATTTGGCAGTAAACCTTATGCAGAAGCTATTATAGCAGAATATGAACAAAAACCAGTAGGATTTGCTTTATTTTTCCATAATTATTCGACATTTTTAACTCAACCAGGAATTTATTTAGAAGACTTATTCGTATTACCAGAATATCGCCGTCAGGGTATTGGTAAAGCTGTGCTTACCTACTTAGCTAAATTAGCTGTATCGCGTGATTGTGGACGTTTGGAGTGGAGTGTCTTAGACTGGAACGAATCTGCGATCGCATTCTATAAAAGTATGGGAGCATCAATATTAGATGAGTGGCGCATTTGCCGAGTTAATGGTGAATCACTCACTATAATGGCAAATCAAGCACTCGCTATATCTCAGAGCCTTTAAGCTTTTTACCCCTGCTCAAATCCAGTAATCTTATCTTAGAAGGAAAGCAATTATGACAACTATTTGGGTAAACGAACAAATCGATCCATCGGGTTTATTATATTCTTGTATTGCTTGTTGTAATGAAGACATGGCGAAAGATTGTCATGAATCTTTTCAACAAAATTTAACAGATAACCAAAAAGAATCCGGTTGGGTAGCGCGTTTAAGAACTGTTAATTCTTGGGATGAAGTTCCTGTCAATGCTTTGAAACTTGACTAATTAAAATATATAGGATTTACGCAGGCTTTAAAAAATCATAGCTTCCAAAGCTTGAGAAGTCAAAGCTTTTTTCCCAGTCCCCAAACCATAAGTTTTTGGTAAAAATGCGTAAGTCTTAATATAATCATCCTTTCTCTGTAGTCACAGCCACCGTTGTATTAGAATAATGATTTTGCTGCTGTAGAGGAATTTCAATGATGAACTCTGTACCCTTCCCTGGTTCTGAAATACACCCTAATTTACCTTTGTGCTTGTCTACCACAATTTGATAGCTAATTGACAAACCCAGACCTGTACCATCACCAACTTCTTTAGTGGTAAAAAATGGATCAAATATGCGTTTTTTTACTTCTTCCGTCATTCCTTTTCCGTTGTCAATAATCCGAATTAAAACATTGCAAAAATTAGGATTTTCAATTTGCTGTTGCAACTGAGAATGCACAGATAAATTTTCCGAGCTTAACTCTGTACTAATAGTAATAATGCGGGGATGTTCTTGATTTTCTAGCGCATCAATTGCATTAGCCAGGATATTCATTAATACTTGGTTTAGTCGTCCAGCATAGCATTCTACCCTTGGTAGATCAGCATATTTTTTTACAATTTGAATACCAATATTACCCGCTTTTGCTTGCCATCTGTGTTTCAAAATTAGTAGCGTACTATCAATACCTTCGTGAATATCAACAAACTTCATTTCTGCTTCATCTAAGCGGGAAAAGTTACGCAAAGATAAAACAATTTCCCTAATTCGAGAAGCACCCACGTTCATAGAAGAAAGACATTTGGGTAAATCATCTTTTAAAAATTCCCAATCTATTTCCTCAATTCTCTCTACAATTTCCGCTCCAGGATTGGGAAAACGCTGTTGATATAGTTCCGAAAGTTCTAGCAAATCTTGTGCATAGTTATTAATATGTTGCAAATTACCTTGAATAAAGTTAACAGGATTATTGATTTCGTGAGCTACACCAGCTACCATTTGACCCAAACTAGACATTTTTTCTGTCTGAATTAATTGAGCTTGAGTAAGCTTAAGATCAGCTAAAGCTTTTTGGAGTTGTGCAGCTTGTACTTGGGCAGTAGTAGCAGCCAAGCGACTTTTATTGTAAATTTCTGCTTGGTCAATTGCGATCGCTAATTGGTCTGTAACTGCCGTTAAAAGTTCTATTTCATAATCATTCCAAGGGCGGAGTTGATCGTAATGTTCGCAAATTAATACACCAATTTTACCAGTGTTAGTTGAAATCACCAGCCCCAGCAGAGCCGTTAAACCCAGGCAAGCTATTTTCTCTCTACTATTAGCATCTAAATTACTATCTTTGGAAAGATTATCTGAACGAAAGAAATTAAATTTAATAATTTGTTCACCCACTGCTGGGACTTGTTTAAGCAAGTCGTAGTGACAAACATCAACAATGGTTGACTCACCAGCTTGTTGAATTAATTCAAAGTAATTTGGCTGAACATCTGTGCGATACCACTGAAAGCTACACCGATGAATCTGTAGTAAATTACGGATTTCATTAACCGCAGTTTCGAGAATTTTAGGCAGATCTAAAGTAGTACGAATTTGGTTAGCCAAACCGTTAAGTAAGGCTTCTCGTTGAGCTAATTGACGATATTGATCTTCTGATTGTAGGACTTTTTCTTCTGCTTGCTTACGTTCGGTAATATCGGCGGCAATTCCTGTAATTCTGTAAACTTCTCCCGACTCGTTGTAAACTGGAAAAGCGCGATCATTGATCCAACGAATTGAACCATCAGGCTGAATAATTCTATATTCTTCGTTATACTCTCCGCAAAGTTGTTTGGGAAAAGCAGCAAGTATTCGCTCTTGATCTTCTGCGTGGATCGCATCTAAAAAAGATTTTGGTTCCTGATACAAACTTTCGCAGCTACGCCCCCAAACTTGCTGATATGCAGGACTGACATAAATTATTCGCTGCTGTTGTAAGTCGCTCATCCAGAAAACTTCACCAATATTTTCTGCTATTTGACGGAAGCGTTGTTCGCTTTCTCGTTTAGCAGTTTCATCTTGTTTGCTTTTAGTAATATCGCTAAAAGTGCAAATCACTCGCATAATACTGCCATCAACTGCCAATTCGGGATCGGCATTAATTAACAACCAAATTAAATTTTGTGTTACTGGATGGTAAACACCCATTACTACATGATGTACTGGCTGACGGGTAGCGATCGCTTGTGCTATTGGTTGAAGTTGTTGCGGAAATTCTGTGCCATCCTCTCGAACTATTTTATTACTTAAATTCAGACAAACTTTGCCTGAAACTTCATCTTCAGTTAAGCCTAGCAAGTTAAGCGCAGCTTGATTGCTAGTAAGGATTTCTAATTTATCACTCACCAGTATTACAGCTACTTGTAAGTTTTGAATCATCGTACGGAAGCGTTTTTCGCTACTTTCTAATATCTCTGATTTCAAAACTTCCGCAGAAATACGGCGGTCAAAAAACGCCGTTAGTAAAGCTATACCAAGGATAATTACAGTAGCAACTCCAATAGAAATCGCCAGTATTAAACTGTCAATTGTGGCGTGGAATGTCTCGTTAGTATGAATAGGTATAAAACTAGCTGCTGCCATACCTGTATAGTGCATCAAAGGTACAGCCGCACCCATGACGATCGCACTACCGATTTTGCGCCACTTACCAACGCCTGTATTAATGTTGCGTAGCTGAAATGCCAACCACAAAGCAACCATTGAGCCCGCGATCGCAATCACTACCGACACCGCTACTAACAACGGGTTATAAACAGTGATTGCATCTATCTGCATAGCCACCATGCCTGTGTAGTGCATAGTAGCAATACCTAATCCCATAAACAGGCTACCGCCTAGCAACCGAGAAATTCCTAAAACTGCCCCACTTACCAAAAACAATGCCAAGCCAGATGCCGCGATCGCAGCCAGCATAGAAATGACTACTATTAATAGGTTGTAACTTACTGGAAGCGACACTTCAAAGGCTAACATTCCTACAAAGTGCATCGCCCAAATGCCAATTCCCATTGCGATCGCACCGCCAGTCAGCCAACCGATTCGGGCTTTCCCTTGAGCTACTGTCACTCTTCCAGCGAGATCAAGAGCAGTATAAGAGGCGATCACCGCAATCAATACTGACATTGCAACTAAGCGCCAGTCATAAGTACTAGCCATTGCTACGCCTGCATGGAGCATTTAGATCATCCTCCGTGAGTTGTCAGACAAATTTTTAATCACTATTTATTTTTAATAAAATTTAGGTTTTTCACAAATTATTATTTCAATTATCAACTATTCCTAACATATATATGCTGGGCAAGTAAGCTAGAAATTATTAATTTTTAATTGATCTAGGTGGTCGTGGTAAATTTGGGCGTATGGGTTCTAAAATCTGATTAAGTTGCCGCAATTGCTCGGCAGTACCCATGCAAATTAACAAATCTCCGTGTAATAATTCCGTTTCACCCGTTGGTCCTCCAATCAGCGTACCATCAGCACGACGAATCGCTAAAACTAACGAGCCAGATTGCGATCGCAGTCGTGCTTCCCTAAGTGTTCTCCCCACTACAGGACAGCTTTTTTCGTTAATTAAAAATTCTTCCATATAGAAAGCACGGTCTGTCCCAGTTAGGATACCATCCACAAAATCCATTACTTGGGGTCTGAGTGCCGCAGCAGCCATGCGTCTACCACCAGTAATATAAGGGGAGACAACTGCATCTGCTCCAGCGCGTTGTAGCTTTTTTAAGGCTTCCTCAGTACTCGCCCGTGCGATCGCCCGAATGCCAGGATTAAGCGTTTTTGCCGACAGCAAAGTGTAGAGGTTTTCCGCATCAGAAGGTAACGCGGCAACTAAACACAGCGCCCGTTCAATACCCACCTTAATTAAAGTTTCATCTAAAGTAGCATCGCCTTGAACAGCAATATAACCAAGTTCTTGCGCTTCCTGAATCTGGTGACTTTCAAAATCTATCGCCACAAACGGAATACTTTCCGCCTGAAATTCCAGGGCAATCTGTCGCCCTGTACGTCCAAATCCGCAAATAATGTAGTGTTGATCTAAAGAGTCCACTATGCGTCGATGTTGTCGGAGTCGTCTACCTTCTTGAAAATAGCCTTGAATCAAGGCTTCAGTAAATCTGTTAACAATGTAACCGATACTGATCACTCCCATCATAATTAGAGTAATCGTAAAAATGCGTCCGCGATCGCCTAAAGGATTAATTTCACCAAAACCCACCGATGATAGAGTGATCACCGTCATATAAACCGCATCTGACCAATGCCACCCTTCAACAAACCTATACCACAGCGTGCCACTGATGAAAACCAAACCCAAAGCGATTACACCTCCAATTAGCTCTTTTTGAATACGTCGATATTTTTGTTCTAGGGTTGAGTACATCTGCTATTAATAATTAACTATTATCAATTACCAATTACTCCTTTCCCGCTTAAAGAATACCTATTTTTATAACCGCCTTAGCGAAGCGAAACGCGATCCTAGTTTTAGACGCAAAGTCCGCCAAGGAAGAGGAAGAATACAATCGGTAATCTTGAGCGTGAGAAGGGAGTAACTAATGATCTATGAGCAGCTTAATATTATGAGTTTATTTCCACCCAGCTACTTATAAAGATGAATTTATTGTTTAAATAAATGCAACACTTTTAATCAATTTCCCTTAAAATGCCAAAAAATCTCATAGGAGTTAAGTAGTGAGCATAGAAACCTTAGCAAATCATCCCTCCATCCCAGCAGAATCAGATCCAGTAATGTCTAGTTTATTTAGCCCAGAAGGCTTTGATGAGTCTGTGATGGCGACATACGGGCGTTTTCCCTTAGCTTTAGAACGGGGACAAGGAAGCAAAGTTTGGGATACTAACGGCAAAGAATACCTAGATTTTGTAGCGGGAATTGCTACTTGTACATTAGGACACGCCCATCCTGTCATGGTAGAAACAGTAACCCAGCAAATGCAAAAGCTGCATCATGTTTCTAACTTGTATTACATCCCAGTACAAGGAGAGTTAGCCAAATGGCTAATTGAGCATTCCTGCGCCGATAGCGTATTTTTCTGCAACTCTGGTGCAGAAGCTAACGAAGGAGCAATTAAATTAGCTCGCAAATATGCCCACACAGTCTTAGGGATTAAGCAACCAGTAATTTTAACTGCTCACGCCAGTTTCCACGGACGGACACTAGCAACGATTACCGCTACTGGTCAACCGAAGTATCAGCAAAACTTCGATCCCTTAATGCCAGGTTTCCACTATGTACCTTACAACGATATTGCTGCAATAGAAACAGCGATCGCACAACTTGATGCAGACGAACGTAAAGTAGCAGCAATTCTCCTAGAACCCCTACAGGGAGAAGGTGGTGTTCGCCCTGGAGATGTTGCTTACTTCCAACAAATTCGGAAGATTTGTGACGAAAAAGGCATTTTATTAATCTTAGATGAAGTGCAAGTCGGCATGGGTCGGACTGGCAAGTTTTGGGGATATGAGAATTTAGGCATAGAGCCAGATATCTTCACCAGTGCTAAAGGATTAGGCGGTGGGATTCCTATCGGTGCGACTTTATGTAAGCAATTCTGTAACGTCTTCCAACCAGGAGATCACGCCAGCACCTTTGGTGGAAATCCCTTTGTTTGCGCCGTCGCCCTTTCTGTGTGTCAAACCTTAGAAAAAGAACACCTGCTGCAAAATGTTGAGCAACGGGGTGAACAATTAAGACAAGGCTTAAAAGCGATCGCCACTAACTACCCCGATCATATTACCGAAGTACGGGGTTGGGGCTTAATCAACGGCATGGAACTTAATGCCGATACAAAGCTAACTGCTGCTGATATAGTTAAAGCTTGCATGGCAGAAGGTTTATTATTAGTCCCTGCTGGCGCTAAAGTAGTCAGGTTTGTCCCACCACTAATTGTTACCGCCCCAGAAGTAGATCAAGCCTTAAAAGCAATTCAGAGAGGAATAGCTGCTGCTATAGGTTAATGCTACATACACCCAACTCAGATCCCTTTTCCTGTCCCCCCCTTAAAAAGGGGGGCTAGGGGGGATCTAACTTTCAGACTGCGTAGTTCTGAATACTAATAATGAACAAAATTCAACAAATATTAGCTACTAAAAGGTAAAATTCAAACCGTAATAGCAATATATCTGTAGCTATTAAAATTAATCATAAGGAAAAGTTTATAGATGGGACGGATATTTATTTCGGCTGCTCACGGTGGCATTGAATCAGGTCGTCGCGACGCTGGGGCAGTTGCAGGAAATACAACAGAAGCGCAAGAAATGATTTTACTGCGCGATTTAATTCTGCCAGAAATGCGATCGCGCGGTTTTGAAGTCTTTTCTGTTCCCGATGATTTAAGCTTAAAGGGGACAATTAGCTGGATTAATTCCCGCGCTCGTCAAGGTGATATCAGCATAGAAATTCATGCTGATGCTTTTGGCAACCCAGATGTACGTGGTTCTGCTGTTTTTTATATTGCCAATAATGCAGAACGCAAAAAACAGGCAGAAATGCTGTTGTTAGCATTGCTGCGTCGGGTTCCTCAGCTACCAAACCGAGGTGCAAAACCAGACACCGCTACTGGGATTGGGCGTGTCGCATTTTGTCGCGATGTCTCGCTGCCCTCAATGTTGATGCAAGTTGGGTTTTTAACCAACCCAGACGATCGCTTTATCATTCAAAATCGCCGCCGTGACCTGGCACTAGGAATCGCCGACGGGTTGGAATCTTGGAGTCGAGGTGGTGCTACTGATCCTGGAAAAAATCCTACTTACGCACCAATTAATATCAAAATTAATAATCAACTTTATGGAGAAAAAGGCATCCTAGTTAATGATAATGCCTACATTCCTATTGATTTAGTAGACCGCCTCAGAGTTGACCTGAGCAATGCCCCAAATGTTCGTCGTTTCCCCTACAAAGGCGTAGTTTATGTCAAAGCAATTGAATTACGAGATTTTAACGTTTCAATAGCTTGGGATAGTGCTAGTCGTACAGTTACTTTGCGCTCAATTTTAGAGATTTGCCCTGGTCAGATTGATCGCATTATGGGTCATGGCAATTCCACTGAAGTACAACTGATGATGTTTCTCAAAGCTAATAATGCCAATGCCCTCAACCAGTTTCCTGACTTACCCAAACTTTACCGCGAAGAAGCATCTGTTGAAGGGGTTAACTATGACATTGCGTTCTGCCAAATGTGTGTAGAAACCGGATTTCTTCGCTTCGGAGGAGATATTAGACCTGAGCAAAATAACTTTGCAGGTTTAGGTTCAATTGGTGGTGAAGCCGAGGGCGCAACATTTCCGAGTGCCAGATTGGGAGTGCGGGCGCATATCCAACATTTAAAAGCTTACGCCAGTTTAGAACCTTTAGTTCAGGAATTGATAGATCCCCGCTTTCGCTTTGTGACACGCGGGATCGCTCCTTTACTTCAACAACTTAGTGGTCGTTGGGCTGCCGACTTAGATTATGGCGATAAAATTATGGCTGCCCTGAGACGACTTTATGAATCAGCAGGCTTAATTTAATCAATTATCAATGAGCAATAAACCTCTTGCGTTAAGAAAATCCTGGCTTACATCTGCGCTCATTGTGCGTCTATCTGCTCACATCTGCGATAAAAAAAACAATTACCACTCACCAACCACATTCAAAATTGTGCGATCGCGCCCTGATGTTTTAGCCTGATACAATGCTTTATCTGCACTAGCTAACAGCAGTTCTTTTGATTGCTCTTGGTGGGGATAAGTGCTAGCTACACCCAAGCTTAAGGTGACATATTCACTAACTTTAGAACCTGCATGAGGTATGTGCAATTGTTTCAGGTTTTCTCGAATTTTTTCGGCTACCTCAAAAGCATTTTCAGCTAAAGTATTCGGTAAAAGTACAACAAATTCTTCTCCCCCATAACGAGCAACTAAGTCCCCTACTCGTTTGACGTTATTACTAAGGGTATTAGCAACTAATTTTAAACATTCGTCGCCAGCTTGGTGACCGTAAGTATCGTTATATCTCTTGAAAAAGTCAATATCGCACAAAATTAAAGATAAAGGTAAAAATGTTCTTGAATGCCGCCGCCATTCCTCATCAAAATATTCATCAAATCGTCGTCGGTTTGCCACCTGAGTTAAACCATCACTGTTAGCTAGGCGTTGCAATTCCAGATTCGCCGCTTCAAGCTGTTCAACTAATAAAAATTGATGGATTAAACGTCGTACTCTTTGTAATAATACAGGCCAGTGAATTGGCTTAGTGACATACTCAGTAGCTCCAACTGCAAATGCTCGATCAACTGACTCTTTATCATCTAGCGATGTAATCATCAAAATGGGAGTGCGATCGCCCCCTGGCAGCTTTTGTAAGTAGGTACAGCAGGTAAAGCCATCCATTACAGGCATCAGCGCATCAATTAAAACAATATGCGGTTGATAATCTTGATAAGCCTTGAGACACTCCTCTCCATTACTAGCCTCTACTACTTGATAGTCTTGTTGCTCCATTGCTCGACGTAGCAGTTGCCTAGTCATCTGATCATCATCTACAACCAATACTATTGGGGGCTCTTGAAATAGAGAAGCCGTGTTCATTCTTGATCCCGCTGTCATTCTGTTTGCAAATTAATAGCTTCTTTTCAAGAACTCTCCACCAATTTTACCAACGACCATCTTATTTCTAAATTTTATGTTTTAGGGAAGAGGAGGGAGGAGGGAGGGGAGCGAGAAAGAGTGTTTGATAACTTTATATCTAACTTAAAAATGTACAATTTAAATGCGCGTTAGCTTATTCCTGAAGAACTATATTATCTGAGGATTGTTTATTTATTCTACAGACTGCTGCTCATTTACTGTCAGAGATACTGGAGTTGATGCAGGACACTTGCTCAACGCTTCCATCAATACATCTTTGTTGAGAGGTTTGCTAATAAAGTCATTCATCCCTACATTTAAACATTCCTCCCGCACCCCACCAATGGTATTTGCCGTCACAGCAATTATCCAAGGGCTGTTCTCTTGGTTCCACTCCTGGCGAATTTGGCGTGTAGCTTCAATGCCATCCATTTCTGGCATTTGCACATCCATTAACACTACATCATATTGCTGATGCCGTAGAGCATCGAGTACTTCCAAACCATTAGTGGCTAAATCTGCCTTCAAACCTAGCTGTTTCAACATCTGTGATGCCACTTTTTGGTTAATCACATTGTCCTCAGCTAAAAGAATTTTTAAGGATAGATTGAGAACTATATCCACATTTATTTACTCCTGGCAACAAAATAGATTTAATCTTACAGGTTTTTACACCAAATACATAAATAAATCTTAAGATTAATCAATTCATCATTCAATAGCTATATTTACGACAGCCAGGGGAGATAATATTATAATATGTCAACGTTATTTTTTAATTTATAGTTATTGATACAAACAAGTTTGTGGGAAATTTTTATCAACCTGAAAATAGTAAACTACTGCTCTTATCTTGTAATTTCAGCAAGCGGAGTGAATCTACCGGATAGTTGAATAAACCTCAGCCAAATAGCTGAAGTTTATTTTAACTTTATTCAAAACCCTCAGTCGGTTTTGCTTCAACTGTTAAGTTTGGAAGCCCTTCCAGTTTTTCAGCGACAACAGGTTCTTGCTCTACCTTGGGAACTAACAAAGTTAATCCACCAGGTACACACTCAATATCAACTGGTGTTGTACCGATAATTTCGCCATCAAGCACAACTTTTTGAGGCGGATCAGTTCTAACTTGAAGCCTGCTAGCGCGGAGATAACCAATATCATCGCGTTCAACAGCACTTCCTGCTAGAGCAGTTCTGAGTAAATGATAAGAAGCAGCGATCGCTCCTGTAATATTTAATGGTGCTACTACAGTTACATCCAATAACCCATCATCCACAATAATCCCTGCTGGTCCTTGAGCCAGTATCGAAGTAGGTGGCGCAGCATTGGCAATAGTTACAGCCGCCGCCGTTACCTTCACCACTTTATCTTCAGTTTCAATTTCAACTTCAAACTTGGGCATTTCTCCTAATAGCTGTATTCCTCCCAGAATATATGCCAACATTCCCAGACGGCTTTTACTTTCTCTGTCAGCTTTTTCGACTGTTTCAGCCTCAAACCCAATTCCCGCAAGTAAAACCATTGGCAAACCGTTACAATAAGCCGCGTCTACTACCCGCGTTGCACCACCCAAGATTGTTTGGCAAGCTGCTTCAATCGTATCTGGTAGTCCTAACGCAGTGGCAAAAGCATTAGCTGTTCCCCGTGAAATAATCCCCAAGGGAATATCTTTCCCGATTAAAGCCCCCGCAGTAGCAGAAAGAGTGCCGTCACCTCCAGAAGCAATAATTGTACTAGCTCCCCTGGCTATAGCTTGATCCGCTAGTTCAGAAGCATCAATTTCTGGTGTTGTCAATTGAATATCCAGGTCAATTTCTGGCTCTAAGATTGAGCGGATTTGTGCTAAATCTTGATCTGCATCACTTTGACCTGCAACAGGATTAAAAATTAGACAAGCAGAGCGCTTCATTATCAATTAAAAATTATCAATTAACAATTATCAATGACCAGTGACACCTCACCAATCACCAATCTAACAGTTAGTTAAGAAGATCGCGCATTTAATCTGTACATTTGGAATAAAGAAGAAAAGTTATCAAAATCTCTTCCCCTCTCTCCTCTCTCCTCCCTCCTCTCCCCCCTAAAACACAACAGCTTAAGAACTAAGCACCCGCTTCATATTTAAAACATCGCTCATTTGCTTAATTTGAGTAAAACAACGCTCAAGTTGTGGGCGATCGCGAATATCAATACACAAATCAATCACTGCTGGTCTATTGGGATGAGTTTTGACTTGAGCATTACGCACATTGATATTCTGGTCGGTTAAGCGAGACAAAATATCTTTTAGTACACCCACGCGATCAAGAACTTCAATTTGAATATTCACCGGATAAGTTTGGGCGCGTCTAGTATCAGAATCAACAGGATTCCAACTTACAGGTACTAAGCGATCGCCTTCAATATTTTCGACATTTGTGCAGCCTTGGCGATGAACAGAAATTCCACGAGCGCCACGAGTTACCACCCCAATTATGCCTTCTCCTGGGATCGGGTTACAACAACCAGCTAGGTAATAAAGTAACCCTTCAATCCCAGCAATTGGGGATTTACTAGAAGTGTTAGCACCTGTGCGTCCGTTTGTATGAGTAGAGGACGAAGGTAGAACTTCTAAGACCGGAGCGATCGGCTGAGATGCCTTAATATTATCTCGTAAACGATTTACCACCTGGTTAAGAGTTACTTCCCCATAACCCAAACCCGCCAATAAATCTTCAACGCTATGATAATTGAAGCGATGCGCTACTGCCTGCATTGGTTCAGATTTCAGCAACGATTCAAAACCATTTCTACCTAATTCTTTCTCCAGTAATTCTCGCCCACGAGCAACATTTTCTTCGCGGTGTGATTTCTTATACCACTGCCGAATCCGATTTTTTGCCCCAGTCGTTGCTACAAAATTTAGCCAATCTAAGCTAGGACGGCTATTTTCTCTGGTGATAATTTCTACAATATCCCCATTACTAAGGTGCGTATCCAAAGTAACAATTCGTCCATTCACCTTAGCACCAGCACAGTGATTACCCACCTCTGTATGAATCCGGTAGGCAAAATCAACTGTAGTAGCACCACGACTTAGTGGCACTACATCACCTTGTGGCGTAAATACATAAACGTCATCGTCAAATAAATTGTCTTTAACGTTTTCTAGGTATTCTTGAGCATCTTTGAGTTCGTTTTGCCAATCTAATAGTTGACGCAACCAAGTAAACTTTTCATCTGTTCCTGTCACCTTGCTACGATTAGAATTTCCGGTTTCCTTATATTTCCAATGAGCCGCAATCCCATACTCCGCAATATGGTGCATTTGCTGAGTACGGATTTGGATCTCTAAAGGACGACCATTAAGACTAACAACAGTTGTATGCAAAGATTGATAGCGGTTAGGCTTTGGTAAACCAATATAATCTTTAAACCTACCAGGGATCGGACGAAAAGCATCGTGAACAACCGCTAAAGCACGGTAACATTCTTCATTTGTCTTAACAAGGATGCGGATTGCAGCTAGATCGAATATTTCGCTAAATTCTTTTTGCTGGCGTTGCATCTTTTGATATATTCCATAAAGATGCTTAGGACGACCACTCAACTCTAGACACTCAATTCCAGATGCAGTCAAACCTTGCTGCAAAATTTCTGTGACATTAGTTAATCTAGCTTCACGGTCTGTACGTTTCTCGGCTACTAAAAGTTGAATTTTCCGATAAGCTTCTGGTTCTAAATATTTAAACGCTAAATCTTCTAATTCCCACTTAAAACGTCCGATCCCCAAGCGGTTTGCTAGTGGAGCAAAAATTTCTCGTGTTTCTAAGGCAATGCGTCGGCGTTTTTCATCCGGCAGATGCTCTAGCGTCCGCATATTATGCAGTCTATCTGCTAGTTTTACCACAATTACCCTAATATCATGAGCCATCGCGATGAACATCCGGCGAAAGTTCTCAGCTTGGCGTTCTTTTTTACTAGAAAAATTCAATTTAGAAAGCTTGGTAACTCCTTCTACCAGTTGCCGGACTTCCTTACCAAACATTTTTTCGAGGTCATCTGAAGTGACATCGGTATCTTCTACGATGTCGTGCAAAAATCCTGCCGCGATCATAGCACCGCTACCACCAAGATCCCGCAACAACCCAGCAACAGCAACAGGATGGCAAATGTATGGTTCTCCAGATGCGCGACGTTGACCGTCGTGGAGATTGTAACCAAATTCAAATGCCCGACAAATCAAATCGGCATCCTGCACATTGGCATCAGCAGACACATCTTGATCAGGCTGGCTGCGAGTAATTAAGCATTGTTGTAGCCAGTCAGGAATTTCACAATCAATAACGGGAGTGGGAGTAGAAGTGGAGGAGGTAGATGGGGCGTTCACACTATTTAGCATTTTTATTAATAATTTAGGTAGTTGAGATGTTAGAGGCGGGATTAACCACCTAAGTAATAATGTCTAATAGCCCGATCTACCTGCCCTGTCAGAAATCCGTCAATATTGCCATCTTGAAATCTGACGGACGGATTCTGACTATCTCAGGATCGGTATATACGGCTATTTTGTGTAGAAACGTGCGTAGGCGTAGCCCGTCGTAGACATCGCTGATGAAGGAAATCTTGCTTTCATCTGATCAGACGTAGGCAAGCACTCTTAGAGCGATCTTCTTTATCAATTAGACAAAATTCTTTACATTAATCTTAGTCTAATTATCTTTGAATGTTACCACCGTCACATCGCGATCGCTACCAGGAATTTTTACAAGCACTCTTGCAACTCCAAAAAGCTGCTACTACACCAAATCAGGAGGGCGCATCCGTAAATGCTGCCTTGGAGAAAGTGCAACAAATTTTTACTACCCAAATCTTGAACTTAAGCCTAGATCAGCTAGATTTGCCGGAATTATCCCGTATGCAATCTTATTTAACGGAAATCCATCGGCTGATGCGGATGTTACAGATGGATATGATGTTTTTGCAGGCATCCCAGCATCGGGAAACTAAAGAGCAAAGGCAAGAGGCTTTTGATCATCGGGTCAAAAGTTTGATTGGTTGGTGCGAATCCATCCTCCAAACGGAATAAAATTATCATATTAGGAGGTAAATTTCTGTGAACTGTCCCAAATGTAAGCATTCACCATTAATGGATAGCACCTTGAGTGGCAAATTAGCTGTTAATTCTTGCCAGGATTGCCAAGGTAGCTGGATTCGCGCTAACGATTATGAAAATTGGCATCAAGAAAACGCATCTGAGGAACCGGATTTATTTTCGCAAATACATCATGTAGATTATGTACCATCACCTTTTGATAACAAAGCAGCTTTGTGTCCAGATTGCCAGCGCATTTTGTCTCGCGCCAAGGTTAGCTTAAAAACCTCATTTTATATAGAACGCTGTTCTAGCTGTAACGGGATTTGGTGTGATGGCGGCGAGTGGGACGTTTTGGAAAAATTAGGGTGGCATACTCATATAGAACAATTGTTTACGGCTGGATGGCAAGCGCGGATGCGCGAGTATCAACACGCAGAACAAGAGCGACAAGCAATTGTGGATAAAGTAGGATCAGAAATTGCGGAAAAAGTATTTGAGTTAGCAACTATTTTGGAACAGCACCCTAATGGAGATTTTGCGGCTGCTTATTTGATGAGGCGTTGTGAAAAAGATAAAACGTCTTTCCTCAATCAGCTAAAACTGTAAATAAAGTTGAGTAGGAAAGCTTTGAACGATAATTTCTACTTACTTAACCGAAAAGAGATTTTAACCGCAGATACACGCAGATAAACGCAGATAATTTTCTGTGATTAATTTCGGATAGACTCTAAGAGCCTAGCCAAAAAAGCTATTTGATGTGAATAAACCTCTATATTTATCTGTGTCCATCTGTGTTTATCTGTGGTTAAAAATCTCCTCAAACCACTTTTCGGATAGGTTTTAAAATAGCTGATTGCTCTATAAACCTTTTGCATAAGTTGATAAAGTTTATATTTTATCTGCGTGTATCTGTGTGCATCGGCGGTTAATCATCTAAAATTTTACTTCTGCAAGAGGTCTAATAATTAGCTACTCTTGATCAAGTATTTCCCACTAAGCTAATAGCTAAACGCTGATAGCTGAACGCTAAAATGAGCCAAGTTTTGTTTAATGTCGAAAATTTGCGGGTATCCTATCCCAACAGCCGCGCTACCGCTCAGACACAATGGGCTGTAGATGACGTTTCTTTTACCCTCCAACCTGGAGAAAAGTTAGGTTTGGTTGGGGAGTCTGGTTGTGGTAAATCTACGCTGGGAAGGGCAGCAATGCGCCTTTTACCCGCCGGAAGCCAAGTTGAAGGTAAGGTAAGTTTTAATGGTCAGTTGGTTTTTGATTTGACACCTGCTGAATTACGGCGGTTTCGTGGTGAAGCGGTGGCGCTGATATTCCAAGATCCGATGACACGCCTTGATCCCTTAATGACTATTGGTGAGCATTGTTTAGAA
The DNA here is from genome assembly GCF_000317495.1 of Crinalium epipsammum PCC 9333. Classification (GTDB taxonomy): domain Bacteria; phylum Cyanobacteriota; class Cyanobacteriia; order Cyanobacteriales; family PCC-9333; genus Crinalium; species Crinalium epipsammum. Next base: position 2,498,944 of record NC_019753.1, on the reverse strand, counting down.
ACGTTGCAAGCTCATCAACCACAATTATCAAGGCGACAAGCGAAGGAAAAAGCAATTGAAACTTTAGAAGCTGTCAAAATACCCGCGAGTAGATGGGCGCAGTATCCCCATGAGTTTAGCGGTGGGATGCGTCAACGGGTAGCGATCGCACTTGCGTTACTCCTCAATCCTAAGTTAATTGTCGCTGATGAACCGACTACTAGCTTAGATGTAACTGTATCGGCGCAGATATTACAGGAGTTAACTCGCTTATGTCGTGAGCGCGATATGGCGCTGATCTTAATTTCTCACGACTTGGCAATGGTGGGGGAATATTGCGATCGCATTGCTGTGATGTACCAAGGCAAAATGGTAGAAGCAGGCGCTACTCAAAAGATTTTTCAAAATCCACAGCATGAATATACGAAATCGCTTTTAGAAGCAGCTTTGCATATTCAAGCGGTAAGTGAAAAGGAGGCAACGGATGTTGTAACGGATGGGGTGGAAGCGACTCCACTGGTTTTGCGTGTGACTGATTTGAAGCAGTACTATACTTTAGAGCGTAATTTTATTGAGAAGTTGTTTAAGCAAGAAGACACAGTTATCAAGGCTGTGGATAACATTAATCTCAATTTGTATCAAGGGGAAATTTTAGGATTAGTGGGAGAATCGGGTTGTGGTAAAAGTACCTTATCTCGCACTATTTTGCAGTTAATTCGCGCCACAAGTGGGAAAGTTGAATTTTTTGGAAAAGATTTAACTAAGCTGTCTACTCAGTCAGTCAGGGCTTCGCGGCGTGATATCCAAATGGTGTTTCAAGATCCTCACGCTTGCCTTAACCCGTTAATGACTGTGGGAGAAAGTATTGCTGATCCGTTATTTATTCACAACCTTGCTACTAAAGATACAGCAAAAGATCAGGTAATAAAAATGCTGGAACGAGTTGGACTAACTCCAGCAGAAGAATATTATCAAAGATATCCCTCTGATTTATCTGGGGGACAACAACAACGAGTTGCGATCGCACGTGCCTTAATTACCCGTCCGAAGTTGTTAATCTGTGATGAACCTGTAAGTATGTTAGATGCTAGTGTGCAATCGCAAGTATTAGATTTGATGTTGGAGTTAAAAGATGAATTTAACTTAACCTATTTGTTTATTACTCACGATTTGTGGTTAGCGAGGTTTTTGTGCGATCGTATTGCTGTGATGAATAGTGGTCAAATTGTAGAGTTAGGAAAAACTCACGATATCTTTACAAATCCTCAGCATCCTTATACCCAGACCTTGTTAAAAGCTGCTCCGTTATTAGCGCGGCAGGCATAAAAACCTAACCCCCCAGCCCCCTTCCCCTTTACAGGGAGGGGGAAACTGTTACGCTTAAGTATTCATACATAATTTGACAAACTATATTGACTAGCTATTGAATTTATATATATGCAATCAAAAACGGAAAATATGCAATCTACAGGCATCAATCACACTCCCGATGACTCCTACCTCGACTTGCTAGAGGAAGTAGATTTTAATCCCGTTTTTATTATGGGAGACCATCGGTCAGGGACGACCTTGTTGTACAAGACATTGGTAGCAACAGAGTGTTTCAACTATGTCAGCGCCTACAATGTCATTCAATATGATCAGCTTTTGCCCAATAAGGTAAATCAAACCCAGAATCAGGCTCGTCAGGAGTTGGAGGAACTCATGCAATCCCTAGGGATAAGTGATCGCATAATTGATAATGTGGAAGCAACTCCAGATTTGCCTGAAGAGTATGGATTCATCCTCAAAAATTCTGGGTATGAGTCCTACCTAAATCCTGACAACCTACCTGTTTTTACACAGTTGTGCAGGAAGATTCAATTCGTGTCTGTTTCAGATAGACCACTGTTGCTCAAGAATCCCTGGTGCTTTCCCCACTTCATGTATGTCAAGAGCGTTTTTCCAGAAGCTAAGTTTATATTTATTCATCGACATCCGATTGATGTCATCAATTCTAAGTTGAAAGCCACACGCTCTATATTGGCTACCCGGAATCCCTACCTTGTTCTACTATCCGAGCAGTACGCACAGATCTTCAAAAATCCCATGCAACGCTTTGTTTATCGGCTGTTGTATTCAACGTATTTCGACCTGGGATTGCGTCATGTGACTAAATCGGCTGTTCAATCAACAACTTACTTTTTGCAGAATATTGACTCTTTGCCAAAGACAGATTATGTATCTGTCAAATATGAAGACCTATGTAATGAGCCAGAGGAAACCATTCTTAAGATTTTGGGGTTTTTGGGACTCAAGCAGCGATCAACTTTAGCTTATAATACGTTGATCAAACCACGCCCGGTCAAGTTATTGCCAGAGGTGCAAGGGAAGTATGAGCAAATCCGCCAGAAGTTGCAACCGTATTTTGCTTACCACAGTTACGATACTTAGACTGGAATTTGACTGCTGCTTAAATGTTATGTATTGTTTCAATTAATCATATAAAAATCTTAAATAAGATTAGTAATTAAAAAAAGATAATCTATGGGGAAGTTTCTAAGTTTTCTAGCTTTGAGTTACTTTTTTTATGTGATATGCAGCAAACAGTTCTAGACAGTGCCACTCCCAAGCTTAAACAATTACTAGGATATGAATTTAAGTCTGCTCTTTATAACGATATCAAAAGAATCCGTTCAGGAAATTGGAATTGATAGTCATAATACCAACTCACTAGCAACATTTGCACACTGTTAGTGAGCAATTAAATTATTTGCTTATAATTACTAACTAGAACGATTACTCAGTGAAAGAGGGAAAAAATCATCTTAGTTACTGTATGACTGGCTTCCTTGTTGCTACAACCTGTTCAATAATATCAGCCGCTTTTTCGACTCCCCCAGCTTGCTTAATCGCCTCTTGTAACCTGACTGCATTCTTTTTGTAAGAATCTTCTGTTAACACCTTCCGGATCGCAGTTCGCAGTTTGGAAGCATTTACACTCTTAATAGGTATGGCTTCACCACATCCTGCCCAAGCGATACGCGCTGCTACCCCTGGTTGATCGTTAGTAATCGGAATAGCCACCATCGGCACCCCATTATTAAGGGATTCTAAAGTAGTATTCATGCCCGCGTGGGTAATAGTAAGAGTAGCTTTTTTAAGTAATTCTAGTTGTGGCGCATATTTTACAACCAAAGGCGAACCAGGAAGTTCTGGCAGAGATTCTGGGCTAGTAGAACCACCCAAAGAAATTACTAATTGGGCATCCAATCCTACACAAGCTTCAGCAATCTGCTGAAAAATTTTAATCAGGCGATTTTGTATAGTTCCCATTGAAGCATAAATTAACGGTTGCCCAGTTAACTTTTCATAGGGAAAATCAGGAACTTCTCGACCAACTAAGCTATGATAAGGTCCTGGGAAATGGAAGCAGCTAGGCAAATTTTCTCTAGGGAATTCCAATTCAAAAGGCTGTTGACTGATTTGAGCTAGTTGAGAATAACGAGCATTAGGGCTAGAGTGAGGCGGTAGTTTCCATTCTTGACGATACTCATTGATAACCTCTGTGATTGGCTGTGCAATCCGCTTCAACACCTGATAACCTAATTTGTTACGCATCCGCGCCCACGACGCAGGGTTGTATTTCCAGTTTGTGAAATAAGGTGGGACACTTTCGTCGCGATTCAGTACGACTGCGCTGCAAATGGTAATAAAGGGAATGCCCAGAAAATCCGCAATAGTTCCTCCTTCTGGTGAAACTTGGTCTACTAAGAGTGCTTCTACACCTGCTTGTTTCATCACTGACGGTGCATCTCGAAGCATAACAGCAGTCCTATCCTTTAACAGACTGACAGTATATCGAAATGCTTCGCGACCGCTTAGTTCCCCCAACTTAGCCCATGAGTCTGGCATCGTCCCTTTTGGAAAATCAGTTTCTCCAATTACTTGAAATTCTAATCCTGCTGCCAATGTTTGAGATTGAGCATCAAATATCCCAAATAATGTGACGCGATGACCGCGCCTTTGCAGTTCTTTTCCCAACGGAAGCATGGTGTTGAGGTGTCCAGTTGAGGTGGGACAAATTAGACCAAAATGAGTCATAATTAAAGTGGAGGAATAGAGAAAAAATTTATACTTAGTTCGTAAATACTCAGAAATAGAAATATCCGCAGGCTTAATCTTTATACCATATCAGATTGGGGTGTTGGGGTTAAACTATGTAGTGTTTAATTATGCCTTATACTCGCCTGATTTAAATGTTTTTTCTTCCTGCAACTTCTGATCAAGGGTTACTGTTACTATACAGCCAAAAATTTGAGCGATCTCACTCAAAAGACAGTAAAATTACTCGAAGTTACCCCACCTTTAGCACAGGCGCAACTTGCTGTAAACAAGTCTTCCTTATGTTCCAAGCCTGGTTCTCTAAAGTGTACCTGGGGATCAATTACTCCAGGCAACAAAGTTAAATTTTCTGCGTCTATTACTTTATCAGTGTCAGAAACCGGAATTTCAGGAGCCACCTGAATGATCTCTAGATCGCGAATTTGCACATCTCCTTGCAAAAATTCACCTGTAGGTAAGAGAATGCGAGAACGGCGAATCATCAAAGAGCTAGGGTTAGACGTAGGAGGTTATGGATGGATATCTGCGTCAAAAGTTAGAAATAATTCTTTTTTAGTCCGAAACTTGAGTCCGAAGTGGCAAGATTCGATTAAAATTGATAAATGATAATATTTATGTACTCAAGCAAAATTATTTAAGGATGAAACTGATCATCCGGCAAAATTCATAACCTCAGATTAGCAAACAATCCGTTTTAATTGAAATAAATTTGTAAATTAGAATCAGTTACCTCCTTATTGGTCAGCATAATTAACCATCTATGACTCGCGTGCAAAATCAACCATCAGAAAATATACCCCAGCAAAAATCCGAAAACCCCTGGGTAGAAGCAGTAAAGACAATTGGGCTAAGTGCAATTTTGGCATTTGGGATTCGTTCTTTCGTAGCGGAAGCACGGTATATTCCATCTGGCTCAATGTTGCCAACGCTGCAAATTAACGATCGCCTAATTATAGATAAATTAAGTTACAAGTTTAAGAATCCCCAGCGCGGAGATATTGTGGTGTTTAATCCTACTGAAACACTGGAAAAGCAAAATTTCCACGATGCTTTTATTAAACGGGTGATTGGTACACCTGGCGATAAAGTCGAGGTGAAAGGCGGACGGGTTTATGTTAACGATCAAGCTTTGCGAGAAAAGTATATTGAAGAAGAACCCCACTATAACTGGGGACCTGTAACAGTACCATCTCATTCTTATTTAGTACTAGGGGATAATCGTAACAACAGTTACGATAGCCATTATTGGGGATTCGTTCCTACTGAGAAAATAATTGGTAGGGCGGCGGTACGCTTCTGGCCCATGAATCGTGTAGGAGAAGTAAATCCCGAACCGCTATATCCTTCTGCTAAGTAAAAGTCTTGAGAATGTATAGACGCGCCTTTGCTCCGCCATGCTACAAATGTAGTGCGGGCATATTGCCCGCCTAATGTTTTGTGTAAGTCTTTGTTCACTCAACCTTTAAAGCTATTCCAAATTTGCACAACCTGACCTGTGATTTGTTGCCCTAACCAAGAAGTATTAGAGGAGCGAGATTTAAGTGTCTGCGTTGTAACGTTCCAAGTTTTATCAGGGTCAAACAAAATTAGTTCAGCAGGAACATCTAGAGTAATAGCTTTAAGAGATTGACCTAAAAATTGTGCTGGTTGAACGCTTAAGACACGCCAGAGTTCCAGCGCAGACCACTTTTCCGTTACTACAAAATTCTGCCACAGTAAAGGAAGTGCCAATTCTAAGCCAATAGTGCCAGATGGAGCCTCACCAAAGGAAACAGTTTTTTCTTCGTAGGTGTAGGGTGTATGATCAATTGCGATCGCATCTATTACACCATTACGAACTCCCCAAATCAATGCCTCTTGGTCATCTGGGTTCCCCAAAGGCGGTTCTAGATGCAAGTTAGGGTCATAACTACTTACTGCATTTGTATTTAGTAATAAATGTATCCAAGTGGTACTTGCTGTTATCGGCAAACCACGCTGCTTGGCACTTTGAATTAATTCCACACCGCGCGAAGTTGAAACCCGCATAATATGGACAGGCGTACCAGTAGCCTCCACAATTTCTAGAATAGCAGCAAGGGCAGATGATTCTGAGATCGCAGGATTTCCAGGTAGCCCAAAACAAACAGATTGAAAACCTTCTCGCATCACCCCATTACCAGCCAATTGCTGATTACAAGGAAACAAAGCCACAGGTTTACCTAAACTTTTCAGGTATTCCAGCATTCGCCGTAATAGCCCCAAGTTTTGGATTGGTTTACCATCAGCAAAGCCGACAACTCCAGCATCCGCCAACTCTGCCAACTCTGTCATTTGTTCACCCTTTACCCCCATAGTAAGAGCGCCCCAGAAATATAGATGGGGGGATGGGGATAAATTTTCTTGGCTTTGTACCCTCCTTTCTCCTCCCTCCTCCCCCCTCTCCCTCTGATGGGATGGGGAAAAATTTTCTTTGCCCTGTATCTTTTGTTGTAACTGTGCTAACCCACCTAAGTTATCTATAGGCGGTAGCGTATTTGGGAGAATTGCTAATCTAGTAAAACCGCCAGCAGTAGCAGCTTTCATCAGCGATTCTACAGTTTCTCGTTCTTCAAAGCCTGGTTCCCCAGAGTGGCTGTATAAATCAACCAACCCTGGCGCTAATACCATACCTTGACAATTTTGCACTAATGTATGCTCTGGAAAATCCAGAATTTGATCTGCCACCGACTTAATTATGCCGTCGGCAATTAACACATCAGCAATCTTGTCAGTTCCAGAAACAGGGTCTAATACTCTTACTTGTTGAAGCAGTGTATTCATAGATATGGCATTTTAAGTGTTGAGCTTTGCAACAGGACATTACGCACCGCAAGCTTGAAACCTAGATCCCCCCTAACCCCCCTTTTGATAGTGGGGAAGATTCAAAGTCCCCCTTAAAAAGGGGGATTTAGGGGAATCATTGCGTAAATCTAGCAGCAAATAACTCCTCCCTCCTCCCTCCTCACCCCTCCCTCTACAAAGCGCCTGCGGCAGTTTTATCCAAAACGCTACCAGAAAGGTGACTGGTAATATTCAAAGACTGCAATACAGGCATTCCTTCTAGACCTTGCGGGTAGTCAATTACCGTTACAGCGCCGTTACCTTGCTTAATTTTCCAGAAATCTTCTAACCCTAAACCCATGACATAACAAAGAATAACTTTGTTGGTAGCATCATGAGCCACAACCATACAAGTTTGAGCTTCATTAGCCGCAGCAGTAACAATATCATTCCACGCCTCAGTAGCTCTGTCCCATACCTGTTGTAAATTTTCCCCTTCAGGCATTTGCACTTCTGCGGGTGTATTTCGCCAACGATCTAACTCACCAGGGAATTCTTGCTCAATTTCTGCTTCTAACTTACCTTCCCACAACCCGTGACCTATTTCGCTTAATTCAACATTAAGTTCTAATTGCACATCAGGATGATACTGAAGAATAATCTCTGCTGTTTCCTTGGGGCGTACCATTGGGCTAGTAACCGCTAAGTGAATTGGTACTTCTTTAAGAAACTCAGCCGCTTTTTGTGCTTGTTGCCGACCGTTATCATTGAGTGGAATATCAATTTGTCCTTGGAAGCGTGTTTGACGGTTCCATTCTGTTTCGCCGTGACGGACAAGTAATAAGCGCGGTACTGGATGACCTTCCCTTGGTTCTGGTAAAGCAACTCCCATGTGTCCAATTTGATTCATCGACTCTAGTTGGACAGATTCACCCCACTTACCAGCGAAATTTAGCACAGTAACGCCACAGTTAGATTGTTGAATCGAGTGGTAGCGGGCGGCGGGTATTCCCAATGCTGTGCTAATTAAAGCGCGGTTAATGCCATTGTGCGCCACAATCAGGATGGTTTCTCCTTGGTTGCTAGATAATAATTCCTGCCAAAAATGCTGCGCTTGCTCATACAACGCTAAAACGGGGAAGAAATCTTTTGAGCCATTTTCCCCAGGAATACTCATAGAAAATTCGTGGGGGCATTGCTTCCAGCACTTATATTCATCAGGAAATTTATCTTTAACATCCTGCTTGATCATTTTCTCCCACAATGGCAAATCAATCTCCATCAGGTTAGGAGATGTCTGCAATTCGGTAGGATAATTCAAGCAGGATAAAATTATTTCTGCTGTGCTTTTTGCCCGTTGTAGCGGACTAGCATAAATAGCATCAAATTTTAAGCTTTTAAGTGTCTCACCAACTTTACTAGCATCGGCGCGACCTTTTTCTGTCAAGACTGACTCATCACAACGACCTTGGATGCGACGTTGGCTGTTATAGCTGCTTTGACCGTGACGCACGATAATAACGCGAGTAGTCAATCTTTTCTCCATAAAAAATTAGGGTATATTGCTGAAAAAATAACGCTGTCGGTTTTAGCTAAATCCTTGTTTTCCAGCACAAAGACTTTAGAACACAAGCCATACACAAAAGTATCAAGTTTTGTGTATCTGTGGTTAACTAATTTAGGTTGAATATTTTTAACGGTGGGCGGGTTCGGAAAAGTTATCAAACCCTCTTTCCCTCTCTCCTCCCTCCCTAAAATATAAAATTTAGAAACACAACAGCTTATGTTGCACGTTGATGGGACTCCTCCCTCCTCCCTATTTTCAAGACAAATCTATGTTGATGTCTAATATTTAACCAACTCAAGATCAAGGTGGTTGAGTCGAGGGGGAGTATTATCTCCCGCCCCTCTCATTTAGATCCGGACGTGCCCGTTTCCGTGCATCCGGCTCCCGATGTTCTTGGCTTGCGCCTTTGCTCATGTGGGCGTAATCGTGGCAGCTTTCGTGAATGGCTAGAAGGTTGTTTTTCTTCCAATTGTTATGGTTCCCATCAATATGATGGAGATGTACCTTTTCATTACTAAGCATTTTTAAGCCACAATATCCGCATGAATGGTTTTGCTTTTTGAGAGCTTTAGAGGTTTCGCCATTATAGAGTTTGCTGTTACGCTCACTCCAGTAGGTGATATCCCCGTCGAAGGGCGATTTCTCACCTTTGACGTTGATATGTTTGTTTTCGGAGTTAGGAACTGTGGGGAATGCTTTATCAAGCAGTGACTTGCTGGTGTTGCGAGTTTGTTTTGGTTCCTTGTTGAATACCGTGAATGCTCTTTGCTGGATGTGATATAGCGAGTTTCGTGACCCGTCCATCTTGCAGTGGCGGTGGTAATTCCTCCAGCCTCTAACTACAGGGGCTAATTTCTCAGCCTTTGTGGTAGCACCATAATTCGAGTTGTTGACGATGTGTTTGACTTTCTGACGAAAAGCCTTGTAATTGTCCTCTGATGGGACGCATCTAAACTTACCGTTGTTTTGCACTTTGAAGTGCCAACCGAGGAAATCAAACCCATCTGTCGTAGCGGTTAGCTTGGTTTTCTTTTCACTAATCTTCATCCCCCTTTCTGCTAGAAACTGGCTTATTTGCTCAAGTATTGCCACTGCATCGTCTTTAGGCTTTAAAATGAACACCATGTCATCCGCATAACGCACGGATTGGTGGATGTCCTCTATGCCATTGAGTGCAATGTTAGCTAATAGGGGACTCACCACCCCCCCTTGCGGGGTTCCCTGTTCGGGGAATTCTGGGTTGACTCCTGCTTTGAGACATCGGTATATTCCGAGCTTTATGCCTGATGGGGCAATGAGTCGTTCCATTATGGATTTGTGAGCAATCCTATCGAAGCATTTTTCGATATCGAGTTCTATAACCCGTTTTTCTATTCCATGACTCGTGGAGCGTAGATGATCGAATAGGTATTTTTGAGCGTCATGTGCAGCCCTACCCGTCCTAAACCCGTAACTCTTGGCATGGAAAGTTGCTTCGTGTGCTGGTTCTAGGGCTAGTTTTACCAGGCATTGCCAAGCTCTATCCCCGATAGTCGGCACTTTTAAAAGGCGGGTTGTCCCGTCCTTCTTAGGTATGGGTATTTCCCGTAGCTTCTGGTGTTTCCATTTGCTACTTCTGGTTCTAAGTTCTTCACTCAGAGCAAACCTTTCCTCATGATTGAGTGAGGCTTTGCCGTCTATACCTGCCGTTCTTTTTCCAGCGTTTAGCTGCGTTACCTGACGTATTGCCAGCATCCTAGCTGCGGTTGACTTGAGTATCAACCTCTGTAAGGACATAGCTTTCCGCTTGTCTCCAACCTGAATCGCTTTGAACACTCGCCTTTGGAGGCGGAATAAATCCTTCTGGAATTTCTTCCAGGGCAGATTCTTCCAAGTTTCACTAGCATTGCTGCTGTGTCTAAACATACTCTTCTCCAGTTCGTGTTTTCTGAACACCTCAGACCAATTACGGTCTGTCCTACCCGACTTAAGGGAGTTCCGACGCTCGTCTGTCCTACTTGGGATTCGACATTCCCTTGACCCTTAAATCGTTTTTATTCGTTCCTTCGGTTAGATTGTTCGTTCCGTTAGGTGTAGCCAATTCAACCATTGGAACCCCTAGACTCTTACCGCTATTGACGAAATATGCGGCGGGGTTATCTCCAATAAAGTCAGGGTTTTTGATGTTATGCCCTGCTTCTTCCTGGGTTGCTTTTTTAGGCTCTGTTTCACCGTAGGAACTCCCCGTTAGCGCCAGTGTCATCTCATAACAGATGTCTGATTGCGCTCTGTTCCCAGCTTCACCCTCCAGAAACCGAGTCTGGTCAGTGTGGGCAGTTAGGGAGTCATGCCTGAGTCTGGCAGAAGGGGCTTGCACCCTTATCAGACCGAAAGTTCAGCCTTTTGTTGACAGTAATCTGCTGTCAGGCTGGAAGTGCTATGTACGGACTTTCACCGTGATTCACACTTCAACGAATCGCACTTCGTCTGAAGGTGCGATAATTCGACTCAGGCGAAGCTAATCTAAGAGGGATTTTATGACCATCAAGCGATTAATTTTGATTGTGCTGACACTTGTGGCAGTTGTCAAGATAAGCCTTTCATTAATAGAAAGCTGGGGTCAGCCTCAGATTCAAAGCCGTCTAGAACTATATCAAACTAATCTACTGCTCCATGCGTCAGAATGGCAAGGTGGTCGAAATAGCGGTGATTTTATCCCAGCAGGTGGAGAAGGGAATACAAATTTAAAAGCTCTCCAAAGTAGTTTAGTTGGCAATGAACCGTTAAAGGTTGCGACTAAGCAGTATACGGAAGCTGTTGATTTAGCTAGTAGCAGTCTAAATAAGGCACAAAAGCAACTGCAACAAGTGCAGTCGCAACCAGTTATACCTTCAGATGCACCTAAAGAAAAGTTACCATACCCTCCGATTGAGGAAGCTTCATCTACTAAGCAACAGTTGCAGGGTTCAATTAATCAGTTAGAAAGCTTGAGAGATGAGCTAGATTTGCGATTAGGGATAATCCAAACAAAGCAAAAGGAAACTGATGCGGCGGTAAAAACTTGGAATGATTTAATTGCGCGTCACTCAGGAAAATCGGAAATGTCTTCAGTTAAGACAGCGCAAGTTTTAGTTGGTTTGTGGAGTATACCACCGCGCTTAGTACCAAATGCTGAGGCACAAATTCAGAAAGATTTAGATAGTTGGTTCCGCTATCAGGGTTTAATTAAACTCTACAATGTGCAGCAGCGTCAAGATGATTTGGTTAAGTTACAAGCACAGGAACAACAGGTTGCACAGCAAGCAATTGTTAAGTTAGCAATTATTGGGGGAATTCCGGTAATTAGCTGTTTAATTGGAACAGGGTTAGTGATATTTTTGGTTGTACAACTGTTAATTAAAGGGAAGCGATCGCTTATTGCTCAAAATGATAATCTTACTTGGGAAACGCCTTGGAATGGTGAAATTGTTTGGCAAGTTTTCATAGTTGGTTTTTTCTTTATCGGACAAATTTTACTTCCCCTAGTATTTGGTTTATTTTTTGGTCTTTCTAAAATCAATCCTGCTAGCTTTGATAGTCGCGCTAAAGCTTTCTATGTACTATTAAGCTATTTATTAATGTCAGCAGGCGGAGTGACTGTTTTATATCTTTCTATCAAGAAATTTTTACCTTTGCCTAAAGATTGGTTTCGTTTTGATTGGCGGGGTGGCTGGATACTGTGGGGGTTTGGTGGCTATTTTGTGGCGCTACCGCTAGTAATTTTAGTATCCTTAGTTAATCAAAAGCTTTGGCAAGGACAAGGCGGGAGTAATCCAATTCTGCCAATTGCTTTAGAGAATCGGGATGGCATAGCATTAACAATATTTTTTACCACAGCAGCGATCGCCGCGCCACTATTTGAGGAATTCTTATTCCGAGGTTTTCTGCTACCTTCACTCACCCGTTATTTCCCTGCTTGGGGTGCAATTATTCTCAGTAGCTTTTTGTTTGCTATTGCACACCTGAGTTTGTCTGAAGTATTACCACTAATGACACTAGGGATAATATTGGGGGTAGTATATACGCGATCGCGCAATTTACTATCCTCTATACTCCTACATAGCCTGTGGAATAGTGGCACACTTCTAAGTTTATTTATCTTAGGTAGCGGTGGTAGTTAATCTGTAAACATTAGTATTCGCCAAAAAGGGAGGCTTAATGCCTCCCTTTTTCTCTGCATTTCATCCTTTACTAGACACGCTTAAAAATTTAAATGTGTGGGATTATGTCAAATTGAGTATTTTAAGCTATCGTTTTGGATTACTTGTATATGGAAGCATCATCTTGGCAATCTACATGAATGGAATTTGCCAAGAAGTCTAATATAAAAGCTTGCAGCGACAGGGTGAAACCTGACAGCTACACAAATGCGCTTCCTGCGCGGACTACAAAAAGCAGGGGTTTTAAAGCCTCGGTAGACAGGGAAGAACAATATTTATGCACGCGCCCAAGCTTTCAGTCTGTGGGTGATGTGGCGCTTTAGGTAATTTCGCTTACCCTCAAAGAAGAAACACTTGATCTACAGGTGTTGCTAATCTTTAACGGTAAGTTTAAAAAGTCTGTATTATATGCAAGTTTTAAGTGAAATCCCAGTTTCTACCCCAAACATAGCCCGTGAAACTATTACTCTTGATGTGACGGGCATGAAATGTGCTGGTTGCGTGAAGGCAGTAGAAAGGCAATTAAGTTCTCAATCTGGTGTTCTCAATGCCTGTGTGAATTTGCTGACAGAGGTAGCAGTTGTAGAATGTGAGGTAGGTACTGTAAACCCAGATACTCTAGCTGATAAGTTAACTTCTACAGGTTTTCCTACTCAACCGCGTTATGCTCAAGGACAACTTGCTGGTACTAATACTTCAATTACACCATCCCAACGGCATCAGCAAGAAAGTTACCAGTTATTAGGGCGCTTAATCGTCGCAGGTATTTTGCTAGTGCTATCGGGGATAGGTCATTTTAGCTACCACGCTTCTCATCTTGCCTCTCACCCTTCACCAAGTCCTTACACCTCATTCTTAGTTTCAATTTGGTTTCATTGGGGACTAGCAACATTAGCATTACTTGCGCCAGGGCGTTCGATGCTGGTAGATGGTTGGCGCGGTTTGCGGCATGGTATGCCGAATATGAACACTCTAGTAGGGTTGGGAACATTAACGGCGTACACGGCGAGTGTGGTGGCGTTGTTATTCCCACAACTAGGTTGGGAGTGCTTTTTTGATGAGCCAGTAATGCTTGTAGGTTTTATTTTATTGGGGCGCACGTTGGAGCAACAGGCAAGACATCGAGCTTCGGCAGCGTTTGAGGCTTTGTTAGCACTTCAGCCCAAGGTTGCTCGTTTGATTGGTAAATCAGCGCCAGTAAATTTTGAACAACCTGGGATTGAAATCCCTGTAGAGCAAGTAAGGGTGGGGGAATGGTTACGAGTTTTGCCTGGTGAAAAAATCCCTGTGGATGGGGAAGTTTGTGATGGTAAAACTGCTGTTGATGAATCTATGTTGACAGGGGAACCAATGCCTGTTGTTAAACAAGCTGGAGATTTAGTAGCCGCAGGGACTTTAAATCAGTCAGGAGTAATTACTCTTCAGGCTACACGCACAGGGAAAGACACAACTCTAGCTCAAATTGTGGCAATGGTTGAGGAGGCACAAACTCGTAAAGCACCTGTACAGCGATTGGTGGATACGGTGGCGGGATATTTCACTTATGGTGTAATGGCGATCGCTTCTATAACTTTCCTATTCTGGTACTTTATTGGCACTCATTTCGATCACTCCTCTCTCCTCACTCCTCCCTCCTCACTCCTCTTAAGTTTAAAGTTAGCGATCGCAGTTTTAGTTGTCGCTTGTCCTTGCGCTCTTGGTTTAGCTACTCCTACTGCTATTTTGGTAGGTACTAGCATTGGTGCGGAAAAAGGCTTATTAATTAAAGGTGGCGATATTCTCGAAAAAGTCCACAAGTTAAACACCGTAGTTTTTGATAAAACTGGTACTCTCACCAGTGGCAAACCTAGAGTAACTGATTGCGTAGTTCCAGAACAATCGGACATAGAAGAATCTTACATCATGCAACTAGCCGCAGCAGCAGAAAGTGGCACTTGTCATCCTTTAGCTTTGGCAATTGGGCAGGAAGCTCAACGCCTTGAGTTAACAATTCCATCCGCACAAGATTGTTATACAGAAGCGGGGTTAGGTGTGTCTGCTTTAGTAACAGGGAAGCGAGTATTACTAGGTAACGGTGATTGGTTGAAGTTACAACAAATTACTATTAGTGATGATTGGGAAGCTAAGGCGCAAGCTCTTTCCGATGCAGGTAAAACAGTTGTTTATATCGCTGTTGATGGAGTAATTGCGGGATTAATTGCTGTCACAGATACCCTGAGAGCGGATGCTAAAGAAACAGTGGAACGCTTGCAAAAGATGGGGTTGCGGGTGATAATTTTAACTGGCGATCGCCTTGAAGTTGCTAATGCGATCGCGACTCAGTTAGAAATTAACTTTGATCAAATAGTGGCAGGTATCCGTCCAGAAGGCAAAGCGTCAGCAATTGCTAATTTACAAGCTCAAGGATATCGAGTAGCGATGGTGGGGGATGGTATAAATGATGCACCCGCTTTAGCGCAAGCAGATGTCGGTATTTCTTTGCACGGCAGTACAGATGTAGCAATGGAAACTGCTGGAATAGTTTTGATGCGATCGCGTTTGTTGGATGCTGTAGCTGCTATTCAACTTTCTCGCGCTACCTTCAACAAAGTCCGCCAGAACCTTTTTTGGGCATTAGGATATAACGTACTAGCTATCCCAGTTGCGGCTGGTTTATTTCTACCTAGTTTGGGAATCTTGCTTAGTCCCGCCTCAGCAGGAGCTTTAATGGCGTTTAGCTCTGTTAGTGTAGTGACTAACTCACTGTTACTTCGTCGCAGTTTCAAATAATATCATTCCGGTGCAGCCGTAATTAATATTAAAGGGCATTCTCCAAGATGAAGAATGCCCTAGTGCATGATGCTCATTAATTAAAAGTGTTAATTTACTTAAGCAACTCTAGCTTAGTGAAGCACCACTGCGATCGTAACTAGCAATAAAGCTGGGATGTGCCTGACCTTGAATGTGATTCCAATATTCAGCAGCTTCCGGGGGCATACCAACTTCAGCAGATACACGGCTCAACATGGATTGCTGACGGTTCTTAACGAGGTGGTGGTGGCGCATCATTAAGGAGCGAGCTTGTTGTTCAGTAGACATTATTTATACCCTCGGTGTTGCTTAAGTTATCTATAACTGTTTTTTGCTTTCTTTAATCACTATAACAGAAAATTCTGTATCAAATACTACAAAACGTATATATTTACAAAAATTAATAAAGCACCTGCTTGACAGATATGATTTGGATAATTACGTCTTACGAGGGATGATTTTATAGCAGTCAGCTATATTTTTTTACATAATGCGTATATGGAGGCTGTAGAGATAATTACTTGTGATCTATTATTCAAATTTTTGCTTTTTGCTTGACCAACGCTTGAGAGTATAGTTACTAAATTGATCAACTACTAAAGCTGTAGATTCAGTAACTCCCAGTCCTGCAATTCCGGTTAATGACTGTTGGCTGTCTGTAGAAAATTCACTATAAATTACTGAACCAGTGTCAGAAAAAATTACTGTACGTGGTTTAAATTGTTGCTTATCTTTAAGTGAAATTTTCAAATCCGCTAACATCGCTTGATTAATTGTGATCACAAAATCAGGCTGATTATTACCATTAAGATCAATTTGTTGAACTACAAATAGCCCGATTTGCTGCAATATTTCTGGTGGAATAGGTTTTTTTGATGGTGCTACAGCAACATTTTGTAATTCTTGCCAAAGTTTGGGTAGCATGGCAGAAATCAATTGTGGTTGTATTTGGTTTAGATCTGCCAAGGTTGCCAAATTTGGCTCTAACCAACGTAGTGCTGTCTGTGTGTGTGCTAACAATCTTGAATTGTTGTTTGGTGTTACTTCTGCAAGTGCTTCTCCTGCTGCCAACAGCTTAATTCCTCTACCCTCTAGTTGAACTGCTTTAACTGTTGCCATTGCCGTTGGCTTGTCTGATCCTGGCTGGGAAAGAGTAATTAGAATATTTCCATCAGTGTTTAAGCCAAGAACTTTCCACAACTGCTTGGCTGATTTTACTAAGGGTACTTTGAGGTTAGAAAAAGGAGCTTGTTGCCAGGTTGTACTATCGTTAAAGGTATCAATTTGCACTTGATACCAAACTTGTTGTTCTTCTAGTGTTAAGGAGGGGGTTTTTTCTCCTACTGGTGCTTCTAGTTGTAGCCACTCTGAGGGATTAATTTTAGTTAATACTTTGGTAGAGCCTATAATTTGGCTCAAAGGATTATTAGGAGTTTCTGTTTCTGCGATCGCAATTACTAATTGTTCTAACACCTCTTGGATACGGCTGCTTCCTGATGATGTTTCCTGCAACCAAGAATTAGCTTTTGATTCTCCTTGCTTGGCGACTAAAATTAATGCCCCCCAAATTCTCGCGTCTTCATTTGAGTCCACCCTCAGATTTGCTTCTACTCGCTTCCACAACCTGCCAGAATCCTTTTTGAGCAGATCAGCAACTTCATAGCGTTGCTCAGAGGTAAAATTTTGGAATACCTCTAATGCTTCTTTCCAATTACCATTAATTAACTGTGCCAGCACTTGCTGACTAGCACTAGCCCACGCTTTTTTCGCCTCTGCCTGGGCTGCTTGTGAGTGTAATTTGATTAAATCTACTTGCTCTTGAGCAACAGGCGGTACTCCATCTTTAATTACAGATTGCAAATGTTTCCAGGAATTAGACCACAAACCATTCTTAGCTAAGATGATCGCTTTAATATAGCTAGGATGATCTAAAGCAGGTTGTTGTATAGAAACCTCCTCTAAATCAATCGGATCTGGTAAAAATTTGCGGGGTACAACTTGGTAGACCGCAAACCGAGGTTCTAAATCAACTGTTTGGTTAATTACTAACTCTGGTGTATCACTATCATTGTCAATGACTTCCTCCCAATAAGGGGGTTGCCCCGCAGGGTTAGTCCAAGATAGCATCGCACTCAAATGGCTGGTGCTGGGATTATAGTGAACAATTCTGCCATAGCTAACATTTTGTTGGCGCTGGGGTAATTCACCTGTGAGATTAAGCCAAATTCCTGCTGCTTTGGTGTTAAAGCGGACAACTGTAGTCAGAGGAAGTACGCGCCCACTATTTTCAAGTTCTGATTCTGGATGAGTTACAGGAGAAGTTACAAAAGATTCATCTAAACCAGTAACAGCAACTTGACTGACAAGCTGGTATTTTTCTTTTTCAACAGGATGATAAACTCTCAGTTCTACAATTTGCTGACAATTATCACAATTAGAATTTGATGCCAAGACAGGGATTAAGATATCACCTTGATCATTATTATTACTATTAAGGAAGACAATTTGTCCTGGGACGAATTTGCTTTTATTTATCTCTGCTTCAAT
Organism: Crinalium epipsammum PCC 9333; assembly: GCF_000317495.1. Classification (GTDB taxonomy): domain Bacteria; phylum Cyanobacteriota; class Cyanobacteriia; order Cyanobacteriales; family PCC-9333; genus Crinalium; species Crinalium epipsammum. The sequence continues at coordinate 2,480,977 of NC_019753.1, read as the reverse complement.
TTGAGCAAGTGTTAGGGTAGATTTTTGTTGAGATTCAATACCAATTAATTTATTTAAATAGCTATTTAACTTCAGATTGGCATCTTGGTTGATAATTAACCACATACTTAGGCTGACACCTCCGAAGACTAAGGCAGAGGTAACTACTAAAGCTGTCATCGCAGTTTGAGGCGAAATGCGAACTATGCCACGTTTTGATTGAGGGCTAACATAAACTCGCACTTTGGGTTTAGTATCATCCGGCTGGTTGTCCTGATCGACATTACTGGTATCTGAAATTTGATCATTGATTTTTTTTACCCTCACTGTTCACCCCTCACCCCTCATTAGATAACACTTTGTCTGCACATACTGATCGCGATCGCTAAAAACTAGCCTTGCTACTTTCCATAAAAATCAATCTGGAATATTTACCACTAAAATTAATTTCTCGTAAGTTCCCTTGGCAAAATATTTAATTTTATCTGGCGCTTTTGTAACTTTTTTAAAGTTCTCTTTATTAATTTGCCTACCTTGCTCTTTCAAATATTCTCTAGCTCTCCAAACAGCGTCCCCTTGCTTTTTATTTCCCATGATTTCTTCAATTTCTGATTTATTCGCTGTTTCTATATCTAATTCTTCGTTAAGTTTCTTTAATACTTGATCAACTTTATTTTCAATCTTTTTTAATTGCTCATTCAAAGATTTTTCAATTTGTTGAAGCTGACTTGTTACTTCTTTTATGCCGTTATTGCTAGAAGTAATTATTTCCGCTACTACTGCGGATGGTTCCATTGGAATTTTACCAGCAGCCTGATCAGATTCTCGGTTTCTAAAATATTTCGCTTGTTCTATAAGCAATGTTTCATTTTCTGGCTCAATAATAAACGCGCCAATCATCTCTCCTTTGCGAGGCTCTATTTCCCTTGCTCTTACAGCAGCATAATATTCAAAGTGTCCCTCAACAACCTCATAAGATTCTAAATTAATTCTCCGAACAATTAAAGGGTTAATTATGCCTTCAGCTTGTAAGATCAACTTAGCTGTATTACTTAAAGCATTCTCATCAAAATTGGAACGCTCAACAGGAGAACTAATTTTCTTTACTGGTACTAAAGAAGTCGCTAATTTCATTTCTTAATCCCTATTGCTTGCAAAACTTCCCTTGCTAATAACTCAAATTCTTGAGCCGAGGAAGAATCTGGTCTAAAATCAAATACAGATCGAGGATCTGGTATGTCCAAATTACCAACAATTTGAACTTGCTCAATGCACTTGGCTAATTCCTCTCTTTCATATATCACAGTATCCATTACCTTAAACTCGTAACGTCTAGGAATTATCTCCAGCCGTTTTGGTAAAGTATATTGTACAAATCTAGAATTAGTAGAAATTTTGCAAGGAAGAACACCCAATACTTGAAGGGGGGCTTTATTAGTCATCTTTTTAAAGCCATTAATTTGCTTAACGAAATTTTTAACATTTAATAAACCTTGATTAGCAAATGGTTTCAGGTCTGAAGGGATAATTAAATAATCAGCCGTAATTAAACCAATTCTGGCATACAAATTTAATGAAGGAGGCGTATCAATAATTACGACATCATAATTGTTTTCAACTTCTTTCAACTTTTGAATCAGAATGAGTTTGCTATAATCTAAGCTGTTTAGTTCAAATTCATATTCCATTAAACTAATGTGTGCAGGAACTACATCAATTTCAGGATCATTAAACTGAGATTTTTTAGCGACTTCTGTAATTGAATAAAAGTCTTCTGACTGCAATACATGACGAATATTGCAATCTTTGATATCATCTAATTCTTCATCCTCAAACTTTGCCAATCCTGCGGCAAAGGTTGTGTTAGCTTGGCTATCTAAATCAATCACAAGGACTTTTTTGCCTTGTTTTCTAATGGCTGCTGCTAGGTTAACTACAGTTGTTGTCTTGCCTACGCCACCTTTATTGTGGTAAACCGCAATTGTTTTCACAGTATGTTGCCTTTGAGTTTCAGGAATGATCTGCGGACTGGGTGGGATATCGAATAAATCAGGGAGAGTTTTTTGAATTGATGAAGCTATTTTACTCTGATTTAGGTTAAGACTATCTTTGCCAATTAAATATCTTATTTCATCAATTTTGCTTTCTACTTCCCTACCTGAACAATGGAATACTAAATTAGCAGTTTTTTCCCTGATCCGAAATATCCTGATTTCTTTACCATTGGTTAGTAATCCATGTCTCACATTCAAACTTATTAAGTATGTTGTAAGCCTACGAATATGTTTATCTAGGTTTTCTGATGGATGTTTTGCTTCCATCACAACACTTAAAGGCGAGTTGGCATCTAAAATAAACGGGATATTTTGGCTGGCGAATGCTAAAAAATCTAAACGGATTTTGCCAAATGTAACTTCTTGATGCCATGTATCAGGCGTGTATCCTAACTGCGGTAGGAGATACTGAACAATCAGTTTACTTTCAACTTCACTTTCGTTGCGACAATGATCAGGATTAAAGCCCAATTTTGTTTTACCTCTACAAAGCTGCAACTATAATTAAAAGTTTCATAACCACTCATTGTCGCTTAAAATCAAGTTTTTGGCATAGTGCGATCGCGTTTCTCATGATCCTGTACTTATTCTTGTGGTAATCTCCCAACCATGCAAGGTTATAGATTTAAGATTTACGCAGAGTAATACGTGCCTAAAATGCCCCAACTCTACTTAACATCATCTGCAAACGTCCGCCTTGCACCAAGAATAAGCGTAAGTTTTATAACTATCACACGGTTACTAAGGGCTTAACGCTTATTCCTAGTGGGTTGTACAAGCTGACAATGCCGCAGAGACGCACGAATTAGCGCCTAGCGTTATTTATAGAAAGCACATCCTCAGTAAAGATAATCTTGAGTCTTGCCAACATCCCAGGCGATCGCACATTATGATGAAGAATGATTAAGACTAGAACACTGGAATAGTATTGGCGAAAACGTGCATTAGCCGTAACCAGTACTGCTGCACTCAAACAGAGGATGTAAAGATGGCATTGATCATTGCAATTGTAAATATGAAAGGCGGTGTCGGTAAAACGACACTCTCAGTTAACCTAGCAACTTGTTTAGCCAGATATCAAAATAAACGGGTTCTAGTTGTTGACTTAGACACCCAGATCAGTGCCACTCTTAGTTTAATGCCGCCCCATGACTTTGCCAAAATCAGGAAAGAAAGACGGACACTGCGGCATTTAGTTCATAAAACTATCAACCCCAATCTTAACACAAAACTGACAATTCAAGACATTATTTGTCGCTATGTTGGAACAGTAAAAGGCTTGGATTTATTGCCAGGAGATATTGATTTATATGATGAATTTTTAGTTTCTGAAATGCTTCACGAAAAAGCTTTAAAAGAAGGTAGAACAGATTTTTCTGAAGTTTGGAAAGAATTTGAAAAAGATTTAATCAAAAGCATTTTAGAACCTGTAATGAATGACTATGATTTCATCATTATGGATTGCGCCCCTGGTTATAACCTGATAACTCGTAGTGGGATTATGGCTTGTAATTTTTATGTGCTACCTGCGCGACCAGAACCTTTATCAGTCGTGGGAATTCAACTTCTAGAAAGACGCATCGCCAAACTCAAAGAATCTCATGAAATAGACACCAAAGCCATAAATCTTAAGCTGCTAGGAATTGTCTTCATTATGTCAGGCGGGTTGATTGGCAGATATTATAACCAAGTTATTCAGCGAGTTAATGAAGATTTTACCCCTGTACAACTCTTCAAAACGCGCATCCCCCAAGATGTGAATGTTTCCAAAGCAGTTGATAGTTTTCTCCCAGTAGTTCTTGCATCTCCAAGTACATCTGGTTCTAAAGCTTTTTTCAAGTTGACCCAAGAGTTTTTGTATAAACTGCAAATTTATGGCAGTTTGTATGAAGCTTCTAAAACCAAGATGAATTTGTCAAAGTTAGATTGATCATCGGGGAAAAGATAAACACTGCAAGTCAGAAAGTAGTAAGTTTTGTGTTTTGCCCCCTCCCCGCATATTCGGGGAGGGTTGGGGTGGGGTGTACTACATTTAACTCTTCCTCACGGGAAGTCACCAGGTGCAACGCAGTGGAACCTGGCATGGGAAAGTGAGGGCGAGATGTGTATTTTTTGCGACAATTCTTGATAAGAAAAAATTGCTTATTTGGGTAGAAAGATAGCGTTTAGATGCTATAATAACATTTATGATAGTAACACGCAGAGTCACATTTCGCTTATATCCAAATAAGTCCCAAGAGGTAAAGTTGCACTATTGGCGACGACTTCATAAGGATTTATATAATGCCTGTCTTTATCAAAGAAAGACAGAGTATAAGCGTTTTGGTAATTCTGTTAGTTACTACGATCAGCAGAACCTTTTACCTGAATTTAAGGAGTGTTGGACTGAGTATAAAGAGCTAGGAAGTCAGGCGTTACAAGCAACAGTAAAAAGAGTTGATTTTGCCTACCAAAGATTCCTAAAAGGTGTAGGTGGATACCCTAAATTCAAGTCCGCACGTGATTATCGTGGGTGGACTTATCCCGCAACAAGTGGATGGTCTTCACACACTACAGGGGATAACGGTTATTTGGAGTTGTCTAACTTAGGACAAATTCAGATGCGTGGTAAGGCTAGAACTTGGGGCAATCCTACCACCTTAACTATTAGCTGGAAACAGGGAAAATGGTATGCGTCAATCACTGTAAATTGTGAACCAGTTAGGGAAACGAGCAGTGGTGCTGTCGGCTTAGATTTTGGGACTTATCACGCAATTGCTTGTAGTGATGAAACAATAATTGATAATCCGAGATTCTTAGGTAATACTCAGCATAAAATCAAAGAAGCATCTAAAAAATTACGACGCAAACGTGCGCCTAATTGCAAGAAGAAGATTAAAGCGTCTTTACGTTGGAGAAAAAACCGGAAAAAGATAAGTAAACTCCAGAACAAAGTAACCAATCAGAGAGAAGATTGGCAACACAAAGTCGCTGCACAGATAGTAAGCCGTAATAGCCTGGTAGCGACAGAGAAGTTAAACGTCAAAGGGATGACTCGTAAAGCAAAAAAAGGCAGCAAAAGAAAACATCAAAAAGCCGGATTAAATCGGTCATTGCTAGATGTTGGGATTAGCAATATAACTTCACTAATCAAGTATAAATTGAGTGAATGTAATGGGGTATTTGTTGATGTACCTCTCAATATTGCTCCCTCTCAAACTTGCCCTAAATGTGGTAATAAAAAGAAAAAAGAGTTATCCGAACGAGTGCATAATTGCTCAAACTGTAATTTTGTTGCGGACAGAGATGTTGCAGCAGCGATGGTAATGCTAAATTATGCAAGGGGTTTGGAACGAGCCTCTACAAACGCGGATGCCGAACCGCTTTCTATAACCACACAGGATTGTGTAGGTTTTAGGAAAGTTCAGCAGTTGAAGCGTAAGAAACCAAAGGACGTAGCGTAGCGGAGTCCGTAGGTAGTTCATTATAAAGGTTCAAATCCAGCATTTTGTGGTGCAACAACTGACACAAACTGGAGTGGTTTATTACCGCTATTAACCACTCCATGAACCTGTCCTGTATGCGCCACCACAACTTGTCCTGACGAAATAGGCGTTGTTGTCCCCTCAGCATCAACAATGTATTCACCACTACCAGACAATAATATCCAAGTATCCTGCCCAGAAGGATGAATATGTGGGCTAATCTGTTGACCAGGCAAAAGATACCACATCACAACGATAGCATCGGGTGACTCTGTAACTACAGATCTTACAGGTTCGCCGTCTGCAATTTGAATGAATTCGGCATTATTAAAAATACGAGATAACGTCATCAAAAATATGTTTGAATATGCTACTCAAGATATAACTCTAATCAGGTAAAAATCTAGTATTACAAACTACAGTTAGAGAATTTCCAAACTTACTGGCTACTCGCACCTTGATTGGGAGGCATGATTTGTAGCTCTATCTCAACAGGAGTTCCATCAGATGTAGCCATTGAACCGTCAGGATATACAGTTGTACCATCAGGATATACAGTTGTACCATTGGGATATATGGTTGTGCCGTTAAAAGAAACACTCGTCCCATCAGGATATATGTTTCCTCCATCGGGAAAAATTTTTACTCCATCTTGATCAATAAATACCTCGTCTGGCTTGACTAAGATATCCTTTGGAACAGTCCTTCTTGCCAAACCTTGAGCATTTTTTCTTTTGGCTGCACCTGGGATTGGCTTATACTTTCTTATTTGTCTGTCAGACTGACCATCATATTTAATTTCCGGCTCACTTTGGGACATAGCAATATTATGGTTGTTTCCCACGTTACCTAGATAACTGATAATTAGAAACGAAGACACAAAACAACTTATCAAAATATTACGGCGTAACATAACCTTTCACACAAATCAAGGATAAATATCATATTTACCCTTGATTTTAGATGAGTTTAACTTAATGAAGGCTTAAAAACGATCGCTTAAAGCAGCAACACACCGCTCACAGATAACGGGATGTTCTGCAATTTTACCTACTTGAGTTGAATAGTTCCAACAGCGATCGCACTTCTCCCCATCAGCCTTAACTATACCCACACTTAAGTTATCGCCTTGCATTTTATATTGCATATCCTGCAACGCCTCAACTGAGTCTAGTAACTCTACCTGAGAAGATAAAAATAGATAACGCAACTCATCTACACCATTACCAGCTTCAGGGTTGAGTTGTTGCAACAACTGACGCTGATCAACATTAGGAATATAGAGCAATACCTTCGATTCTAGGGAAGAACCAATCATTTTTTCTGCTCTAGCTTGCTCTAACACTTTATTAACATCTGTGCGAACTTGTCGCAACATCTGCCAAGGTTGTGTTAGTTCTGGTTTATGCCATTCTTCCTCTAAATTCACCCAACCAGCTTCAAACACAGATTTACAAGGTGTTGCGTAGGGGATATATTGCCAGATATCCTCTGCCATGTGAGATAAAACAGGTGCGATCGCTTTCGCCAAGTTTTCCAGTGCGATCGCCATCACCGTCTGACAACTGCGACGACGCAAAGAATTCTCAGCACTGATATACAACCGATCCTTGGCAATATCTAAATAGAAATTAGATAAATCCACCACACAGAAATTCTGCACAGTTTGAAAAAAGCGGAAAAACTGATAACTATCAAAAGCTTCCGTTACATCCTTAAACACCTCAGTCATGCGGTGCAACAGATAGCGATCCAGTTCCGGTAATTGCTCATAAGGAACCGCATCTTTAGCCGGATCGAAATCGTGTAAACTACCCAACAAATAACGGGCAGTATTACGAATTTTACCCCGCACATCCCCCATTTGCTTCAAGATGCTCTTACTAATAGAAACATCCGAAGAATAATCTACAGAAGATACCCACAAACGCAAGACATCAGCACCATAAGGCGGTTCTTCCTTCTGATTTTTACCACCTTCAATTACAATTGCAGGATCGATCACATTTCCCACCGATTTACTCATCTTGCGTCCCTGTTCATCCAGAGTAAAGCCGTGAGTTAATACAGTTTTATACGGCGCGTAACCATTAGTCGCGACACTGGTTAACAAACTTGATTGGAACCAACCACGATGCTGATCCGATCCTTCCAAATATATATCAGCAGGATATTTTAATTCCTCTCGTTCCTGAAGAACTCCCGCCCAAGAAGAACCAGAATCAAACCAAACATCCATCGTATCAGTACCTTTGCGGTATGACTTGCCGTTATTACGATAAGATTCTGGCAATAATTCCTCTACTGATAATTCCCACCAAGCATCAGAACCTTTTTCAGCAATAATTGCTTGCGCGTAGTTGATCGTTTCTTGATTCAGCAGAGGTTCCCCTGTTGCTTCGTCATAGAATACAGGGATAGGAACACCCCAACTACGTTGACGAGAGATACACCAATCAGAACGCTCTGAAACCATTGGTGTGATGCGGTTTTCGCCTTGTGATGGAATCCATTTTACAGATGCGATCGCACTTAACGCCTCATCTCTAAATCCTTCCACAGAAGCAAACCATTGTTCAGTGGCTCTATATATAGTGGGTTTCTTCGTGCGCCAGTCATAAGGATACTTGTGACTATACGCTTCTTCCTTCAACAAAGCACCAACTTCTGTTAAAGCAGTAATTACTGCTGTATTACCTTCACCTAAAACATTTAACCCTGCAAACTGACCTGCTTCTTCAGTAAAGTTACCATCTGCATCTACAGGAGAAAGAATAGGTAAACCATAACGTTGACCTACTAAATAGTCTTCTTGACCATGACCAGGCGCAGTATGAACTAAACCTGTCCCAGATTCAGTAGTAACATAATCACCACCAATTACAACCGGACTTTCGCGATCGAATAAGGGGTGACGGTAAGTAGTATTTTCTAAATCCTTACCAACAACAGTAGCCTTAACTTGGAAATTTTTCCCTAAAGTTTCCGACAGTGTTTCTACTAAATCTGCTGCAACTATTAAATAGTTTGATTGTTCCCCTTCTACTGCAACTACCGCATATTTAAGTTCAGGGTTAACACTCACCGCCAAATTAGCTGGAATAGTCCAAGGTGTAGTTGTCCAGATAGCAACACTAAGATTAGGTAAAAACTGCTGCAAGCTTTCATTTACAGCATCCCCTAGCTTAGTTACTGGAAATGCCACATACAAACTGCGTGAAATATGCCCTTCTGGATATTCCAACTCAGCTTCAGCCAAAGCTGTTTTAGAACTAGGACTCCAGTGAACAGGTTTCAAACCACGATAAATATAACCTTTAAGAACCATTTGCCCAAATACACCAATTTGAGCCGCTTCATAGCTTGGTTTCAAAGTTAAATAAGGGTTATCCCAATCACCCCAAACCCCATAACGCTTAAAACCTTGACGTTGCTCATCTACAGTTTTCAGAGCAAATTCTTTCGCCTTGCGTCGCAGTGTTAACGGCGTTAACTCTTGCCGTTCCTGCTGCTTCATATTCTGAAGAACTTTTAGCTCAATTGGCAACCCGTGACAGTCCCAACCAGGAACGTAACGCACTTTGCGACCTTTGAGCAGTTGGTACTTATTAATAATGTCTTTAAGAATTTTATTCAGCGCATGACCAATATGTAACGCCCCGTTTGCATACGGAGGGCCATCATGCAATACAAAAAGTTCACCTGGGTTATTCTGCGACAGTCGTTCATAAATCTGTTCTTCTGCCCAAAACTTTTGGATCTCTGGTTCTCGCTTGACAGCATTCGCCCGCATATCAAACTTAGTCTTGGGGAGATTAACGGTATTTTTATAACTTCCTGGTTCTACTGTCACAGTTCAATGCCGAAAATTTGAGGTACGCTCTACCCATTATCAGCGAGAAATTGCTTAGACTTCAACTTTAGTTAAAAAAAGTGAGGAGAGACCAAGGAAAAATACAGCAAGACAATGGGTATTAAATTTCAATCAAGCTAATCTCAGGACGACAAAAAAAGCGAATTGGCAGAAAAAACGTGCCAATTCCTGAATTAACGTACAAAGAACCAATTTTAGTTTGAAAAAGACCATGATCGTAGTAGCCTACGCGATTAGGTACAATTATTGCACCCCAAAGTGGGAGGCGAACCTGTCCTCCATGAGAATGACCTGCTAAAACTAGGTCAAAAGACCCTCTATTGTACAATTCTTCAACTTCCTTGACAAACAAAGGATAATGTACTAACAGTAAGTGCTTAATATTTTGTTGAAGTGGAGGTAGTTGGAGTCGATCGCCCGTTGCCCCAATAATTTGAATGCGACTATCCTTAGTTAAGATATCTCGATCTAGCAGCCAAGCTCCACCCGTAGATGAAAAGAACTGAGCGATCTGACTAAATGAAGCACCACTCCAGTAATCATGATTACCTGGAACACCATAGACTGGATATTTAAGTGAACTTAACGTATCAAGAGCTTCATTGAGATAGGCTGCATCCTCTACCAAGTCACCGGAAAAACACACGAAGTCAGGTGACAAAGTATTTACAACCTCTACAACTTTCTCTAAATAAGATCGATTTCCCTTGTAGTGAATGTCTGTGATGTGAACAAGGCGGTGACTTGCTTTTGTTCCACTGACATTAAGCCTTTTAATCTTGAGCCAATAAGGTTCTAAAACCCAAGGTTCAAGTATGCACCACCCAAGACCTGCGCCTGCAATTAGTCTTAACAACCTCCGACGGTTCATGGTTAGTGAATGTCATACGTTGATTTGTTAATCAATATAACCTGATTTGACTATTCATGTTAAATATTTTGCATCCGATAGGGAATACCCAAAAAATCCCCCTTCCCTGCAAGGGAAGGGGGCTGGGGGGTTAGGTTTTTAATTCGCCTCGAAGACTTTTTTGCTGAGACTAGGCAAGGTCATAGCGATCGAGGTTCATCACCTTGTCCCACGCCGCCACAAAGTCATGTACAAACTTCTGCTGCGAGTCCACACACCCGTAGACTTCCGCGAGGGCGCGAAGCTGAGAGTTTGAGCCGAAGATGAGGTCAACACGGGTAGCAGTCCACTTGAGTTCTCCGGTTTTGCGATCGCTCCCCTCAAACTCATATTCATCTTCAGAGGTCGCCTTCCACGTCGTACCAAGGTCGAGCAGGTTCACGAAGAAGTCATTGGTCAATGTTTCTGGGTGATGGGTAAAAACGCCATGTTTGAACCCTCCAAAGTTCGCACCCAAGACGCGCAAACCGCCCACGAGAGCCGTCATCTGAGGGGCTGACAGGGACAGCAACTGCGCCCGATCAACCAGCAACTCCTCAAGCGATTCGCTGTGTTTGCCGCTAGTGTAGTTGCGGAACCCGTCTGCGGTTGGCTCAAGCACTGCGAAAGATTCTACATCCGTTTTCTCTGGCAACGCATCCGTGCGCCCTGGTTTGAAGGGAACCGTCACGTCGTGACCAGCATTTTTCGCCGCTTGTTCAACCCCTGCACATCCGCCCAGAACGATTAAGTCAGCGAGCGAAACCCGCTTCCCGCCAGACTGCGAACTGTTGAACTCTTGTTGGATTCCCTCTAGGGTTTGCAGCACCGTTGCCAGTTGAGTTGGCTGGTTGACTTCCCAATCCTTCTGAGGTGCAAGACGAATACGCGCCCCATTCGCTCCACCACGCATATCAGAGCAACGAAACGTTGATGCCGATGCCCAAGCAGTCGAAACGAGTTGGGAGACAGACAGCCCCGATGCCAGAATTTTGCCTTTGAGAGCGGCAATATCCTGCTCATCAATCAATTCATGATCGACTGCGGGGACGGGATCTTGCCACAAGAACTCTTCCGATGGAACCTCGGAGCCAAGATAGCGCGATCGCGGTCCCATGTCGCGATGCGTTAGCTTAAACCATGCCTTAGCAAACTCCTCTGCGAATTCATCCGGGTTTTCATAGTAATGCCGCGAAATCGGCTCGTACATGGGGTCTAGCCTCATAGCCATGTCTGCCGTAGTCATCATGGGGGCGTGCCGTTTCGAGGGATCGTGCGCGTCGGGTACAGTATCCGCGCCCGCGCCGTTCTTAGGCTGCCATTGCCACGCACCTGCGGGACTCTTTGTCAGTTCCCAGTCATATTTGAACAAAGTGTCGAGATAGCTGTTATCCCACTGCGTCGGAGTTGGAGTCCATGCGCCTTCAATACCGCTAGTGATCGCATCGACACCGACACCCGTGTTGAAGGCGTTCTTCCAGCCGAGACCCTGATCGATGATGGTAGCACCCCCAGGATCAGCCCCTACGTGCGTTGCCTCGCCCGCACCGTGACACTTGCCAAAGGTATGCCCACCAGCAACAAGCGCGACTGTTTCTGTATCGTTCATCGCCATCCGACCAAATGTCTCGCGAATGTCGCGCCCTGATCCAACGGGATCTGGTTCGCCGTCCGGCCCTTCTGGGTTGACGTAAATTAGCCCCATCTGAACGGCGGCGAGGGGATTCAGCAGCACCCGATCGTCTTCGTAACGCTCATTGCCGAGCCAAGTTTTCTCAGAACCCCAGTAGATATCTTCCTCTGGCTCCCAGACATCCACGCGCCCGCCAGCAAAACCTAACGTTTTGAAGCCCATTGACTCCAAGGCGCAGTTACCAGCGAAAACCATGAGGTCTGCCCACGAGATTTTATTGCCGTATTTCTGCTTGATTGGCCAAAGTAACATACGCGCCTTATCGAGGTTGGCATTGTCAGGCCAACTGTTGAGCGGCTCAAACCTTTGGCTACCCACACCCGCGCCGCCGCGACCGTCGCCAATACGATACGTGCCTGCACTATGCCATGCCATTCGGATGAAGAGCGGCCCATAATGACCGTAGTCGGCTGGCCACCAGTCCTGAGAAGTGGTCATCAGGTCGAAGATATCTTTCCTCACGGCATCTAAGTCCAGACTTTTGAACTCTGATGCGTAATTGAACGCCTCACCCATAGGATTGGCTTTTGGTGAGTGCTGGTGGAGGATACTCAGATTCAAATAATTCGGCCACCAGTCTCGGTTCCCCGGCTTATGACGAGGCTGATGTTTCTGACCTGTGCCTGTAAACGGGCATCCATTATCGCTGCTCATAGTATCTCCTGTCAAGTGTGGCGGTGTAGATTTTTTTTATTTACTACAGGTATTGTCAACAAATAACACATGGGCAATTATGGGATAATCGAAGAGAAATATAATTAAAGAGAAATATAATTTTCGTCATAATCCGAAACAATGGATTTGTGAAAAGAAACAATCGCTTACCAATACTCCATGAGCCGGATCATCTAGCGGAGTTCTGTGTGGCAAGGCTGTTTAGCTGAATACATCACTCATCTATTAAGGGTAGAAGTATTACACCATCAACCTGTATACATAACAATCGAATTTGTTAGGGGAAAATTGAAAAATTTCTATCACTTAATCAGCTTCAAATAAATAAAGTTAAAGCTGGCGATACTCCCAAGGAGTATCGCATCGTCAATCTTAGTGCTTGACAACTCGTACTCATTACGAGTACACTTAAAAAAAACGGCTTGATATACTTTTAGAACATTTCTTCCAGAGGCGAAATTCATGTTTTCCAACAAAGAAGGGCAAAGAGTTCCCAGCGTTACATTCCGTACCCGTACTAATAACGACTGGGTGGATATCACTACCGATGAATTGTTTGCTGGAAAGACAGTAGTTCTCTTCTCTTTGCCTGGTGCTTTTACTCCTACTTGTTCATCTACTCACGTACCTGGTTACAATGAGTTAGCACGAGTTTTTAAACAAAACGGTGTAGATCACATTATTTGCCTATCTGTAAATGATGCTTTTGTAATGAATGAATGGGCAAAAGATCAAAAAGCAGAAAACGTAACTTTTCTTCCCGATGGTAATGGTGAATTCACCGAAAAAATGGGATTGTTAGTTGATAAAAACGATTTGGGTTTTGGTAAGCGTTCATGGCGCTATTCCATGCTGGTGAAAGATGGCGTAATTGAAAAAATGTTCATTGAGCCAGAAAAGCCAGGAGATCCCTTTGAAGTATCTGATGCAGAGACAATGCTCAAATACCTCAATCCTGATGCAGCAAAACCCCAAGCTGTGACTCTATTTACAAAAGTGGGTTGTCCATACTGTGCCAAAGCTAAACAGATGTTGCAAGAGCGTGATATCAGCTACGAAGAAATTGTGTTGGGTAATGGCATTGGAACTCGCACTTTAAAGGCAGTTGCAGGTACAACAACAGTTCCGCAAGTATTTTTTGATGGTAGCTTAATTGGCGGTTCAGAAGAGTTAGAAGCTTATTTACAGAAAAACTAACTTAATCGTGATTCTAGCAAGCTAGGAAAATCACTCGTGCGATCGCACCTACTAAAAATAATGCTCCAGTAATTAAAAGTTACCGGAGCATTATTTTATATTTAACTGCGATTGATTTTATTAGGACTGATATCCAGTTCGGTCAATTAACCATAATCTGTGTAGAGGCGGGTTGACAGATCAAATATGCTACTGATAAATAGCTTAATTTAACCCGCCCGATGATTAGCTAATCTCATCTACAGTTTCTGGCGGTAAACTTGGCACAGATTTAGCTTCAGCATCTTCAATTGCAGCTTCTACCAATTCAGGATCAGGAGGATGAGGTTTAACTAACTCCGGCACTTCAGCATCTTCAGAAGATTCTGTCTGTGCAGGCGGCGTTAAAGCTACCCCTGATAAATCCACCGCAACTGCATCGGTTGCGAAAGTCGCTGGTGGAGGATTTAGACCCTCTAAGGGATCTCCTGCTCCTAGTGGTTCTGCTGGTGGAGCTAATACTACTTCTGGAGCAATTTCCTCAATATTCGCTTCTTTGCCACTCGCTCCTGGCATATCCGGCCCCCCTGGCTGGCTAGGAGGAGGAACAAACTCAGCCCCTAAAGGTACTACCTCTAAGATCGTAGGTTTGTCATCAACAGCGATGGGACTGGATGCTGGCGCAGTTGTTACAGATGTTTTGGATGTCGCAGGTTGTTGAGTTTGTACAGGCTTTGGTTCAGCTTTAGGCAAATTAACCTTAGCCACAATTCCCTGAACTTGATCTTTGACAGTTGTGAATAAATTAGTAGCTTGCTCTTGTAATCCAGAAAAGCCACCTGGAGGAGCAAAATTAGAAAATGTTTCTTGAAGTTTTTCTTTGCTAGGTATCGGTGTTTGTTGAGCGGCTGGAACCATTTCCCGTCGCATCAGCAGAGTTTGCCAAGCAAACCAACCCAGTAATGCCACGCTGGCAATTTGTCCCAGTAGTACACCGCCAGTGATGCGTCCAGCACACACCCATAAAACTAGGGCGTAGAACATTCCTACACCACTCCAAATTAAATCACTTTTACGGTGAACTTCAGGGAAAAAAAATGCCGCGATGTATAAACCAACGCTACCGAAACCTACAGCTAGTGCCAGGATGTATGCAAGCATAACGCCGACGATTCCTACTGTGTCTATTGAACCTCTATCCGCTAATTCTACCGTTCAACAGAGTCTTAATCTCTTCTTCCAAGACAATATTAGGGGATCGAGCTACTCTGAAGAAAACCTATTGCAAATTTCATTGCAGAATTAGTTAAACACGCTTATGACACTACAAAGCTTTGGTGTGATTGGATTAGCAGTTATGGGCGAGAACCTAGCACTCAATGTGGAGCGCAATGGTTTCCCGATTACTGTGTATAACCGTACCGCAGAAAAAACCGATGCCTTCATGCACACACGGGCGCAGGGTAAAAACGTTAAAGCCGCTTATACGCTAGAGGAGTTTGTTGCTTCTCTAGAGCGTCCCCGTAAAATCCTGATTATGGTTAAAGCTGGTGGGCCTGTAGATGGAGTAATTGACCAGCTTAAACCTTTGCTCCAAGATGGGGACATCATAATTGACGGTGGTAACTCTTTGTATGACGATACGGCACGACGCACCCGTGATTTAGAAAATACTGGGCTGACGTTTATCGGCATGGGTGTCAGTGGTGGTGAAGAAGGAGCGCTGAATGGCCCTAGCTTGATGCCTGGAGGTACTAAAGGGGCTTACGATTACTTAGAGCCAATTTTGACTAAGATTTCTGCTCAGGTAGATGATGGCCCATGTGTTACTTACATTGGCCCTGGTGGCGCTGGTCACTACGTCAAGATGGTACACAACGGAATCGAATATGGTGATATGCAGTTGATTGCAGAAGCCTACGATTTGCTTAAAACCGCTTTGGGGCTAGATCATAAGCAGCTACACGAAGTTTTTGCCCAATGGAATACCACAGACGAACTCAACTCGTTTTTGATTGAGATTACAGCAAACATCTTCAAGTACATTGATCCCGACACACATCAGCCACTGGTTGATGTAATTATGGATGCTGCTGGACAAAAAGGCACTGGGCGCTGGACTGTGCAAGGTGCATTAGAACTGGGTATTGCTATTCCGACGATGACTGCGGCTGTGAATGGTCGGATTATGTCTGCTTTTAAACAAGAGCGGGTAGCTGCTTCACAGATTTTAACGGGCCCTACTGGTAAGTATCAGGGAGATCCTCAAACGTTTATCAATCAAATCCGCGATGCTCTCTATTGCTCGAAGATTTGTTCTTATGCTCAAGGGATGGCTCTTTTAAGTTCAGCTTCTAAAGCTTTTTCTTATAACCTCAATTTGGGTGAAATTGCACGGATTTGGAAGGGTGGCTGTATTATTCGGGCTGGATTCTTAGATAAAATTAAGTCAGCTTTTAATGACAATCCAGAGTTACCTAATTTACTGTTAGCTCCTGAATTTAGACAAACGATTTTAGATCGTCAGGATGCTTGGCGCGAAGTGTTGGCGCAGTCAGCAAAATTAGGTATTCCAGTACCAGCTTTCAGTGCTTCTTTAGATTACTTTGATAGTTATCGGCGCGATCGCTTGCCTCAAAACCTCACTCAAGCACAACGCGACTACTTTGGCGCTCATACCTACGAACGTATTGATAAACCAGGGGCTTTCCATACAGAGTGGACAGATATTGATAAAGAAACTCTGCAAACCTCAACTCCTCAACCATTGCAAGCTCAAGACCCTGTTGATGTTTTACACAGTAACATCACCTAAAATCTCCAAAGCTTACTTCAATATCCCCCTTTGTTGATCAATAGGCGGGGGATGTAGAGACGCGAAATTTCGCGTCTCTCTTAAAAAAGAACCCAACTGATATATTTAATGTTCAATCTTTCTTCAGCTAACATACAAACCCCTCATAGCGGCTACCATTGGGATAACACTAGCCGCCGCTTTTTTGAAGGCTGGTATTACCGTGTCACGTTACCGGATAGCGGTGATACTTTCGCGTTTATGTACTCAATTGAAGATCCCATTGGTGGAAAAGCGCATAGTGGCGGTGCAGCACAGATTTTAGGTGCTAATGATGAGTATTTATGTCGCAGTTTTCCCGATGTAAATAAGTTTTGGGCAAGTGGCGATCGCCTTGCGTTAGGTCATTGGGGTAAAACCGATTTACAAACCCTACCTTCATATCTCTCCCCAACAGACTTTGAACGCCATGTTCAAGAAGGTTATCAAGCTACAGCTACTTGGCATCAGGGATTTCTGCATGATCCTGGTACTGGTAGCACAGCGCGTTGGCAATATGAAATTAAACCTATTTATGGATGGGGAAACCAAGGCGCACCTCAACAATCGACGGCGGGTTGGCTATCATCGTTACAAATTTTTGAACCTGGATGGCAGATTTTGATGGCTCATGGCTTGGCAACAGGCTGGATTGAGTGGAATGGCAAACGCTATGACTTTACTAATGCGCCAGCTTATAGCGAAAAAAACTGGGGTGGTTCTTTTCCCCAAAAATGGTTTTGGCTGAATTGCAACTGGTTTGATGGTGAACCAGATTTAGCTTTAACTGCTGGGGGTGGTAGGCGAGGGGTGTTGTGGTGGATGGAATCTGTGGCAATGGTGGGAGTACATCATCAGGGCAAATTTTATGAGTTTGTGCCTTGGAATGCCAAGGTTAATTGGGATATCCAGCCTTGGGGCAAATGGTATATGCACGCTGAAAATGCTTTCTATGAGATGGAGTTGACTGGGACAACAGATTTACCAGGTACTCTTCTACGCGCACCTACAAATAACGGGATGATTTTTTGTTGTCGCGACACAATGAATGGTGAATTGCATCTGCAATTAAGAGAAAAGCGCTTAGGTAAGTCTAAACTGATTTTAGAAGCACATAGTTCTCTGTGCGGTTTGGAAGTAGGTGGCGGATCTTGGGAAGAATCTTGGCGCTCAAGTTAAGCTGTAATTTGTTATAATCGTTTAATCTATGGGGCTGTAGCTCAGTTGGATAGAGCGAGCGCCTCCTAAGCGCTAGGTCGCGCGTTCGAGCCGCGCTAGTCCCGTACTTAACCTAACCCCCCAGTAGAGTTCCCTGTAAGGGAAGGGGGAGTAAATAAGCCCTGTATAAGGGGTTTTCTGTTTTTAGGGTAATTTGTGAGTTGCGATCGCTCTGCTAAAACGGTGGATAAAGCGACAATTTGTCACTGGTGCTTAGACGACATCAATTTGTCACAACGACACATAATTTGACTCCGTGACACTGATTCGTTGTACATTAAAGACTTATCTGCTCTGTTTAAAGATTTATTGCTCAACTTTCTAATGGGTAATCCGACTAAAAGTGGCTTAGAGACTAGCACAGAAAGATTAACGGATAAAAAATCTAATAATTTATTTGATAAATATTCAATTGAATATCAGTTTTAAAGACTTATTGCTTAGGGGAACATATAAAAAAACTGGCTTGAATATAGACTCAAACCCAGTCTAGAATAAATTTTGAGGTTGATTTAAGTTTTTTATTACTGCTGCTTTTGTTTGAGCCTCATTTATCTTGATCAAGCTAAATCCCTTTTCGGCACAGGAATACAGCTTGATTTGCGTCCATAACTTGTTTTAGTGCAGTAAAATCTATTGATATTGAAAAATATTGGGAAGATGACGTTCCTTTCAACTTTTCTCTATACCTGATGCTCGGATAGTTGTTCTAGCTTTTAACATCTCCTTAAGCAGAAAAATGATTGAAAGTCAATATTCATACTTGCTTAATGAGTGATGAAATCTTTCAATATCTCCCAAAGCAGAAAAACAATTTTTAGTTGACCATCAAGTAAAACTACTTCAACCTCAGCGTAAGTTTCCTTTCAACATCTCCCAAAGCAGAAAGACAATTTTTATTCTTTCCGTTTCGCCCCTTGCGCCTCATGTCTTTTAGCTTCCTAGTTCGTCAACGTTTCTTCTCGATGTAATTCTATTCTTTACGGTCGCTCTTGAGTGACGCGAGATTATACTTATGAACTTTATTAAACGAGAGGTTTGACTTATTTGACGGATTTTCAGATATTTTGACGGAGGTATGTGTTGCGTCAGGTTCTAGGAAAAGTCCCTCCTTAGAGGAGGTGATTCA
This sequence comes from Crinalium epipsammum PCC 9333, assembly GCF_000317495.1. Taxonomy (GTDB): domain Bacteria; phylum Cyanobacteriota; class Cyanobacteriia; order Cyanobacteriales; family PCC-9333; genus Crinalium; species Crinalium epipsammum. The sequence continues at coordinate 2,461,993 of NC_019753.1, read as the reverse complement.
GTAGCCACCACAGAGAGTATTGCTCTCACATTAAAAGGCAGTCAATGACCGCAAATAATGCTAGGATTTTGGTACGGTCAGGTAGTCTCATCCAAAAATCCATACCGAATCTTGTCTGTGGTAAAGTTTGAAGTCGATTAAACTTTAGCCTTCACTCTTGGACAGAGATCCCCTTTGCTGGGTGCAACCTTACCAGTTCAAGTTGACTGGAGTATGTCAGCCTTCATCGAGACATTCAGGCACAGCTTCAGGTGCGGGCAGCCACTAGGGTACAGAAAGTAGGACTCTTTCAAGTCAAACCAGACCCTAACTCCATAGGTACAGAGGCTTATTCAGCTTGATTTATGGTGCTGTTTATATTGTTATATTATAGTTCATTCTATTTTGGCAGAACATTTATTTCCACTGTTTTTTGTAAAAGTAGTAATCAAGTTTCTAGCTTTTTGGTAGGGGTTACCTTGAGAAATTTGTTGAATGATTTCTATAGCAATACCTGACTGTGAGGCTTTGTTGATGATACAGTCGCTTAGTTGCTTGTAGCTCCATTGGCTGACTTCGGACAGGATGTTTCTAGTATATTGCTGTTGCCTGCTTTTATCTTTAGGAATTTTTAATTTAGCAAGTGCTTTCGCCTCACTTTCGATACTCTCTCGTTTGTTCTTCAGGTCGGGAAGGATGATGGTGCTGACCTGATGTTGTTGGGCAAATTCGATAATGGCTTTGGCTAGAAGTCGATTAATATATAGCCCTAAGTTAGCTTCTTTTGAATGATCTGGAGTCGCTTTAATTTGAGCTTTGTGACGTTGGTGTTGATGCTGTTGCTTCTGTTGGCGATAAAACAGAAATAATTCGTAGTCTGATATTTCTTTATAGATGTTAGTGAAATGCTGGCGTTCTTCGTATTTTGGCAGTTCGGGTTGTTGATCTCGTACCCGCCTTTTTTTGTCTAGTAGCTGCTTAGTATTACGAGAGGCAAGGGTTTTACCTGTAGTCGTGTTAACAATCATGATTGTTACGGGTTCATGCAGTCCAATACTAACTCCTAGTATTCGATTGGGTTGACCTCGGTAAGAGATACGCTTAGAAGCGGCAAAGTGGTCGCAATTTTGGAGAAGACGGAGGGAGGTTTCACTCGCTTTGAGTCTTTGTTGTTGCCCAGTCGTTAATCCATTTTCCTGAATTCGTTCTTTCTGTTGAAAATCGTTGATTAACTTTTCAGTTTGGGGGATTTTTTCGGCTTTAACAATTTCTTTGCCTTCCTGTGTCCAGAGTCGATGGTCTACGATGCAGTGGAGATGAAGGTGATGAACTCTCCAAGGAGGTGATTTAATGATACGGTGATTCTTCAGCAGTAACCAAGCAATATGGTAAAACTTATGCTGTATTACAGCAATCAATAACCAAGTAGCGACAATAAGGGCAAAATCATCTTGTCCTTCTGTCCAAACTAGACGGGCGCAGCGTAAAGGCATCAAACCTGTCGGAATTTGTGTTTTGTGCTGTTTGTAAAGTTGATAATCAGCTAGGAACCGTTTGAACCAGTTGAGTTGCCGTCTATCACAGGCAATTTCAAATGTGTATTTACTCATACCGTAAAATTGAACACAAATACGTCCTTGTTGGTTAGTAGACCATTGCAAGTCGGTATTAGTACTAAAGGTTACAGGATAAACGAGTGCGAAGAATTTCCTGAGCAGTTGAGCTTGGATGTCTCTAAATTCTGCGACTTCAGTGATAGGTTGCGAGGCTTTTTCAAGGATTCTGAGCCATTCTTGTTGGTCGGTTAGCCGACCTTTGGGGGCTTTTGATTGAAGTTGATGTTCTAAACGTTCGATTTCCTCTTGTTTAGCTTGTCGGCGTTGCTGGTATTTTTTGGGGTCTTCAAATTGTTCTGGTACTTGGTTCTGGTTTTTGAGGAGTAAGGCAATGCCAGAGCGAACCAGGGGTGTATCGGCTTGGTCATAGGCTTTGTAGAGGACGTGGGCTACTTCCCAAAATGCCTGCTTATCCAGGGTAGGAGGGGGCTGATTAGCGTCAAGGCGTTTTTGTTCGATTTGGAGTTGAGTTTGTTGAAGGATGATAGCTGCTTCTTGGCAGAGGGTGTCAAAGGTACAATCGCTTTCTCTTTGTAGTTCTTCGTCGCTTTTGAGAATTGTAAAAAAATGCCGTTTTCCCTTGAGGGATAGTCGTTTGAGTCGTTGGATTTCAAACCATGACTTGAACATCTCATTAACGAGGTTTTGGGCTGAAGTGATAAAGCGAGTGGGCATTTCTCGATAGGGAGACTGAGTTTTAGCCGTTTTTATAAAGGAATTGATAACGGAGGCAGGAATTGCACATTGGGTCAACCAAATGTCGAAGTCTGGGTGCGTGTTGATGTGGTGAAGAAGGCTGTTGATGAGTTCAGTGACGTTGACCATTAGTTGCCAGAGGAAGCATAGGGTTTCTTCTGGGGCTTCGAGGAGAGATTGGATGGTAATTTCGTTATTTTGGGATGTTTGGTCAGACATGGTTTTTTTCCCATATCCATTATGATAATTCTGTTATGCTGCTACATTGTTTTTCTTGCTTTTTCCGTCACCTAAAGAATCATAAATTCGGTAGTCGAGTACCCAAAATAGACTCCTTTCTGGATTCAGATAAACACAATTAATTAATCCAATTCCACGCAAAACACGATGTTCTGTACCGCTATATTGACAACGTACTAATTCAATGCTTTCGCTCGCCCTTTTATCCAAATGTCACTTTATTTATCGAGTTCTGCGTAACGTAAAAAATTACAAATTGAAGTTTGAATCTGGGGTTAATACTCCTTAACATCAATAACCCTTTTGCCATTTCACCATTGACTTAAAAAGCATCCCACACTGCTTACACTTCCCTTTGCCCCATTGGGATGGAATCGGAAACTGTTCCCCACAGCTACGACATCGAGACAATAACCTGAAGCGATGATGTTCACACCCCGCCGTTGATTGAAACTGCCATTGCATCCGATGATAGGGAATTTGAGCATAACAGGCAGCACACAGTCGAATCGGCTCAGAATTAATCGTTTCCCCTTCTGGCGGAAACATCAGTTGTAACCGTTCTACCTCCAATTCCATTAGTGTGCCAATCTTCTCCAACTCCTCGTCTGTTGGTGGCGGATTGAAGTAAAAGCGTTGCCACCTCCATAAGGTTGTTCCTAATCCTATTTTCTGGCTTAAACTCAAAGGATTGGAGATGCTAACTGTTGGCTGACGCATCCAACGACCCAAATAATGACTGATGCTCTCATCATCATAAGGAGCAAGATAACGAGGTGAATAGCTTACTGTGTTTTCATCCATCACTCCTCCATCATCATATTGGTTCGTATTGATTCCCTAACGCTTTAGCAATATTCTGAGGATTGATTTGAGCTAGGGGGTGCTTTATCCTCCAAACTGCAATATCACGAAGGTTTTCATACAGAGGTCTCATCTGCCCATTAGAATTTTTATAAATAATTTTTACAATTTCCTCATTAGCCTTTAGATTTAACGGTTGCAGCCATTTCAACCCTATATTTTCCCAGATTTCTATGACTGACTTAGTATCCTGCAGAGAAAGGGAATCGTAAGTATAGCCTCTTAAAAATGTATTGTGGATGTTCAGGAATCTCGCTTTTTTGCCTGATGTCGGTGTTAGCATTTCATCAAGATAGGGCATCCCTACTAAAACTATCGCTATCTTTAGTTTCTCGAAAATCCGCATCAGTTCATTAAATGCCGTAAAAGAGAGTACCTGAGAACCACATGACGACCCTGATAGGGGAGTAGGAAATTAGCTGATTGATCGTAGCGCATCAAACGATATTCATCTTTTCGCCATCCTGCACCATATACTGTAGCGAAGCAGTTGATCGTTCCGTAAGCTTGAACTTTTCGAGGTTCTGTCTCCTTAAGTAGACAAATATCTAACTCTCGCTCATCGGGAACTTTTGGTTGTCCATGTAAGCCATTCAACCACACCGTTAGACGGGTTTGATCTTTCCTCCTGGGATAATTATATTGATTGTGATGGTCTACGAAATACCGTACTAGCAATCGGTCATATTCTTCATAACAGACACAGGCATATTTCTCAGCATCATGAGGGCGTTCTGGCAAGCGTCCTCCCTTATATCCAGGTAGCAAAGCAGCGAATTCCGTCTTTAAGTTAAGGAATAATCGCTCTATGGCTCCACCTTGCTCGGTATAAGCTCGATAACGTAATTTGATGCCTTAATTGGGTGGCAATTCGTTTAAGGTGGCGAGAATGGAACTCCTCAGCATTATCAGTGACAATGTAGTCAGGAAGACCGCACGGAATCCATTTTTCTTGAAGTTGATATTCCGCCCCATAATACTTAGGTAGGATGGCATGACGTAGGGCTAAAGCTACTTCGTGTGAACCAGCTGCATCGAACCCCAAATGGTAACCTAGCGCACAGCCTGAATATGTATCTATAACCGATGTAATATAGACAGAGCCGATTCTCTCTCCATTAGCATCTATCAGTAAGTTGTCTAAACGTGTGTGGTCAATCTGCCAAACTTGGTTACTACGTTTGACGAGTATTTCTTCTTTAACTTTATCTTTCTTCGTGAATTTACTAAAACATTGGATGACGATACCAGGTCCCTGATTCGGGCGGCGCACTTTTAGCTGTTTATCTAAAATGATTGGTTCTAAAATTTTATAAACAAAAACATGGGAGGGATATTCACCTTGCTTAAGTCCTAAATCTAATTCAGCATGATCTTTGACACGGTTGAATACCTGATTGGCACTCATGCGTCGGCTTGCTGTATTGCCTTTGCGATATTTCTCTTCGATAAAGGCTTTCCAATATCCTACGGCTTCTTCTCGACTCCGCCATTGTTCGTTGCTATTTTTCTTCCAGCTATGGAACCCCATCAGTTTGCCCGCATCGGTTCTTTTGGTTCGAGCTAGAGCCGCTATTCCTTCCAATTCAACTCTTTTGAGCATCCGTTGAATTGTCCAAATACTTTTAGAAAGCTTGTCAGCCCAAAGTTGAATTAGTTCTTTCTTCTTTGCTTCAGGCGCATTAATGATTTCTTCTACTGCTTTGTATTTCAGCAGAATCTTATATCTTTCCTCTGCATCCTCAATGAGTTCTTCCAAAATCGAGAAATTTTTCTTGGCTGACAGATCTTCCTCTAATTGTTCTAGAGTCGGCGGTTCATTCATAAGTTTTATTTATATTCAAACAGGCTTTTTACAGAAATATCATTTATCTATTTAAAATATTGTCGAACAGTTTTTGAGATTTGGCAAATAGCTCTTTAAACTGACACGATTATTATACAAATATTCACGATGGCTCAAAACTATGAGAAATCTAGAACTTAGCTTCTATCTTCAGGTGAGCACTAAGTCTTTAAACACCGCAAATAAGTCTTTAATGGACAACAACACGACATAAAGCGGGAGATGGGACTCGAACCCACGACATTCACCTTGGGAAGGTGACGTTCTACCACTGAACTACACCCGCATTTTGCTAATAAAGCAACTAAGATCTAAATTCTATCAGAAAACACCTAAAATCGGATAGTGATGATCCGCACATTCAACCTCTATCCCTACTTATCACCATATCCTGATAAGTACATGATTTCTCAGAATATTGATCTGAATATAGTTTCTATAACTACAATTATTAGCACACCAATAAAGCTACAATATCCATTTGCAGGGACTTATAGACTTTTACTTAAAAATTGTGATAACAAACACAACGCCACGTGATGACTCACAGCAATTTTAATTAATTTTTGTTGCATCCCAAAATTAGCAGCATCTATAAAATCATACCCAATACGACCAACCCAAAAATGTTTAATGCGACCGAAATTCTAATTGATGCCTTTGTTGAGAAGCTTCGGGAAGGTTATAGCCGCACCTACGGCGGATACAAGCACGACTATGAGGACATAATTGCTTGGGCGGGTAGTATGGCGATGGAAAACATTGCTAACAGTGATGCTTTATACCACAACGTCGAACACTCCATCTTAGTAACCTTAGTAGGACAAGAAGTTTTGCGCGGTAGACATATCCGTGAAGGGGGAGTATCCTGCGAAGACTGGCTGCACTTTATTATTTCTCTGGTATGTCACGATATTGGCTACGTTAAAGGTGTATGTCGCCAAGATAGAGAAAACGAAAGACTGTATTCTACTGGTAAAGATGGAGAAATGGTTTCTCTACCTGCTGGAGCTTCCGATGCTAGTTTGACTCCTTATCATGTAGACAGAGCAAAAGAATTTATTGAAGAGCGTTTTGGTGGTCATAAACTAATTGATGCTGAACTAATCAAGCACAATATAGAGTTAACCCGCTTCCCAGTACCCAAAGCCGAGGATCATCAAGATACAATTAATTATCCTGGTTTAGTTAGAGCATCTGACTTGATTGGTCAATTAAGCGATCTGCGTTATCTTAAAAAAATTAGTGCGCTATTCTATGAGTTTGAAGAAACAGGGGTAAATAAAGCTTTAGGCTATCGCCACCCTGGAGATTTGCGGCGTAACTATCCTAAATTTTATTGGAATGGAGTACATCCATATCTGAAGAATGCGCTGAATTACTTGGCGCTAACGCAACAAGGTAAACAAATAATTGCTAATCTTTACTCGAATGTCTTTGTGGTAGAACACGAAACTATTGAGGAAGAACGGATGAAACTTATGGGACAGGTTGGCGTTTAATATTATGAATTGGTGGCAGAAACTTAAAAAAAATAACTTGGCTCGTATTGGCGCGGCACTGCTGTTAGTGTTTTATGTGTGCGTGTTTGCGGCTGATTTTGTAGCACCTTATGATCCATATATTTCTCAAGCAGACGGTTCTTTGCTACCACCGACTAAGATTTATTGGCAAACTCCAGAGGGAAGGTTTATTGGCCCTCACGTTTATCCTACCACGCAAGGTCCAACAATTTTAGAAACAGGCGATCGCCAATTAATTGTTGATAAGCAACAACCTTCTCCCCTGCGCTTATTTGTTCAAGGTACTACTTATAATTTATTCCAACTTAAACTGCCAGTACCTCAATGGCAAAAAGTTAATTCCACAACATCTCAGCCGACATCCCAATTTAAATGGGAGGAAGCACAAATATTTCCAGGTATCCCCTGTAACTGGCATTTATTCGGTACTACTGGCGCAGCTAAATTTAACCTTTTAGGAACCGATGAACAAGCCCGCGATCAATTTAGTCGCCTAGCTTATGGTGGCAGAATTAGCCTGAGCATTGGTTTAGTTGGTATTGCCATTTCTTTCCCGTTAGGGATGTTAATTGGGGGTATTTCTGGCTATTTTGGTGGCTGGATAGATGCTGTATTAATGCGCGTCGTAGAAGTATTGATGACGATTCCCAGTATCTATTTGCTAGTTGCTTTGGCTGCGGTGTTACCCCCTGGACTTACAAGCGCCGAGCGGTTTATGTTGATTGTATTAATTACTTCTTTGATTAGCTGGGCAGGTTTAGCGCGGGTAATTAGAGGACAGGTTTTATCAATTAAAGAGCGAGAATTTGTCCAAGCTGCAAGGGCGATGGGTGCTAAACGGCTTTATATTATTATTCGCCACGTTCTCCCCCAAACTGCTAGTTATGTGATTATTTCAGCAACTCTTGCGGTTCCTGGTTTTATTGGAGCAGAAGCCGTTTTGAGTTTGATTGGGTTGGGTATTCAGCAACCCGATCCATCTTGGGGAAATATGCTGTCTTTGGCAACGAATGCTTCAATTATTGTGTTACAACCTTGGTTAATTTGGCCACCTGCGTTGTTAATTATTCTGACAACTTTGGCTTTTAATATTCTGGGTGATGGTTTGCGGGATGCGTTAGACCCTCGGAATTTGCAGCGTTAACTGATGGGCATTAATTAAATATGGCAGTTTTTGTGCTGATAGGTAGACGTATGTTTTCTCCCTACTAGCTGAGGCGATCGCATTACGAACCTAGTATTCTTGTCACTGTTGCCCAATAGTATTGGAAATTGACAGATAATGACAAATATTACTGTTCACGGCACTCCTATCAGTACTTATGTTCGTACTGTGCGGTTGTTGCTTGAGGAAGCAGGTACAGACTATAACCTCAAAGACGTTGGTATTCTCAATGGTGAAAATAATTCAGCCGAATACCTAGCTAAAAATCCCTTTGGTAAAGTCCCAACTCTAGAAGCAGATGGGGAATTTATTTATGAAACGGCTGCAATTACCGAGTATCTTGATAGTGTTGTAGCCAATGATAAGTTTAGCCCGTCGAATCCGTTATCTAAAGCTCGGATGCGGCAGATTATGGCGGTTATTGATAGTTATTTCTATGCACCTGCAATTAGGACAATTGTAATTCAGCGTTTAATTGTGCCAACTCAGGGTGGCAAAACAGATGAGGATGCCGTGAAAAATGCTGTCGCACCTGCAAAAACAGCATTAGAAGCGATTGAGTCGCTGACTGTTGGTAGTCCATATCTGCTAGGTAGCGAATTGACTATTGCAGATTTTTATTTAATTCCAATTTTCTTCTACCTCTCGAATACACCAGAGTTTGAGGCAATTATTGCTGACACTCCTAAAATCAAGAGTTGGTGGAATGAGGTTAGTCAGCTTCCCAGCGTGAACAAAGTTTGTGCTTAACTTCCATTAAGTTATGTGCGAAGCCTTCGGCAGGCTATACCCTTCGGGAAGGCTATAGCCCTGCGGGCATGAATGCGCCAACGCCAACACATTTTTGAGCGAGTAAGAAATGCGATCGCTGCTAGAGAGCTTTATTGCCTTCTTCAAAGCCTTTCCCGACAACTACACCAATCCAGAAAATTTGTTTGAGGAAGGTGAGTGGGCGATGATTGAGTGGAGTGGGGGTGGTACATTTTTGGGTGAGCTTGGCGGTTATGCACCTACAGGAAAAAGCTTCACTTTGCAAGGCTGTGGCTTCTTCCACATCGTTGATAGCAAAATCCGTTTCCAGCGTGGCTATATTGATAAGTACACTTGGTTTACGCAGATTGGTTTGCCTATTTCATAGTTTTCTAATTGCTGCACTTAGAATTAATTTGTGATTAATGCTAGAGAAGTGACACGATCTGAACAAGAAGCTTATGAAGAAGGATAAAGCACAAATAGAGGACGAGTTGCGATCAGAATATGACTGAGAGTTATGTATAGCAATAAAGTATAAAATTTGACATCTAGTTTATTGATATTTTTGAGTATATGTTTAATATATTTGTAGAATTTATATTATTTATTATTTCTAACGTAGAAGAGTTTATTTCTCCAAATGAGCTAGTTGAATATGAGTTGCTTAAGCAGATTTTTGCAATTTACACTTTGATCAAACGTCTAGATCAAAAAATGAATAAATTTGTCAGTATACTCAATTTTTGGCAGCAAGACTTTTATTATGGCGGTGATTGGTCAGAGGCTCATTCTCAGCTTGACAAAATTTACGCAATCATGGATCTCTTGGGTGAGGATTTGCAAAAGCTGATTGATATACCAAACCTCAAACTAGGTTCCGAAAAACACCAGTTACTGAGATATAAGCTGCGTGGATATATATATCTGTCAAAAACAGATATCTTTGAAATTTGGATAAGAATTATTCAAAATAATATTAACGGTAAGTTTTGCGGTTGGATTCGTCACTACCCGCAAACAGAAGTAAAGACACTATTTTTTCCTGAATATAGCATTTTATTACCCAATGTTAAACGCACATCTGAAATAAATGATGTATCTCAAAGCCAATGGATAAAAGAAGAACTCTGGGCTATAAACTACTTTCCTAATGAATTACCTACATGGTATTGGCAGACTTTAAAATTTTTGCCTGAATTTCCACCAAAATTTCCGATCCAGATGCAAGGATATACTTGTTTGAATAACGTCACAAATTATGCTTTAATGATTGAAGTTCCAAAACAAGAGGAGTTGATGACAGGGATTATTAAGGCTACCGAAAAATCTGCATTCAATCTTCATCAATCTGTTAACCAATTCAAGCATAAACTTCAAATTGCTATTCCAAATCCTATGGATATTTGTTTTTAAAGGTAACAGAATAATAGATCATGGCTGTCTTACGGGCAGCCAATTGGAAAGAGCCTGTTTCGATAACTGACATTTTTCCAACAGCCAAACCACTGGCAGAGCTACAATGCTGGGCAGAAATTGCAAGCAGCAAACTTGCGATCGCACCCTTAAAGCTTTTCGATTTGCAACTTTGATTGAAGAGTTGCACACTGAAATAGTAATTCAGCAAACAGCGATCGCATGACCAACCTGACATTAGTGAGCCGTAACCGGAGTTTTGGTGGTTGGCAATTTGTTTATCGTCATTACTCCGCCGTACTTAACTGTGAGATGAACTTCGGCGTATATCTGCCGCCTCAAGCAGAAAAGCAACCTTGTCCAACTCTGTATTGGTTAAGTGGATTAACCTGCACAGAACAAAATTTCATCAATAAGGCAGGTTCGCAACAATTCGCTGCTGAGTACGGTTTAATTGTGGTTGCGCCTGATACCAGTCCACGCGGTTGTAATATTCCTGGTGAAGACGATAGTTGGGATTTAGGAACTGGTGCAGGATTTTATCTCAATGCAACACAGATGCCTTGGGCAAAGCATTATAGAATGTATGATTATGTAGTTTCAGAATTACCTGAAGTTATCTCTGCAAACTTTTCTGTAGTGCCAGGAGTTCAGGGAATTTTTGGGCATTCTATGGGTGGATATGGTGCAATAGCGATCGCACTGAAAAATCCAGGTATGTTTAAAAGTGTCTCCGCCTTTGCGCCAATTGTTAATCCTTGCCAAGTTCCTTGGGGACAAAAAGCGTTTCAGAATTATTTAGGTGACAATCAATCTGACTGGTTAGCTTACGATCCGATTCATTTAGTAAAATCTGCTCAAGAGCGATTACCAATTTTGATTGATCAAGGGGATGCAGATCAATTTCTCGGCGAACAATTGCAACCTGATGTTTTTGCTCAAGCTTGTGCAGAAGTAAATTATCCTATTAGTTTGCGTAAGCAAGCTGGTTACGATCACAGTTATTACTTTATTGCATCATTTATGGGCGATCATTTTGCTCATCATGCGGCGGCTTTGACTAAAGGATGAGTGCGATCGCATATCGCGAACCACCATATCATCAAAGGCTGCCTCATTGGATAATGAGAAGATATAGAGGTGTGTAGTCATCAGGTAGGAAATTCTAGGGCAATGATTCTAACACGCTACAAAGGCAACCTCTCCTATTTGATGTCCTACCCGATTAATGCTTATGCACTTTCAGAGGCATTGTTATCTGTGGGAAACTTGTAGACAAGTTATCAGCCTGTATGGGAAACTATATAGATATATTTTTCAATATAACAAGGAGTAATTTATGGGTGGATTCATTAAATCTGTAGCATTGGCGTTTATCGGGTTATTAACAATCTGGTTGGCTGCATTCTTACTTGGTAGCCTTATAGGTTTTTTCAGCGGTTTATTCGCATAACTTGATGAACAGTGAGCATAGGTTTATGGTAAGCCAGTTTATAGTATTAATTTTATCTATCCTGCTGATATGCTCATCAACCTTTCTGGGTGCTGAAGGAGTGCAAGCAAAGCCAGTAGTTGAGCATCCGAATCAAAGATCTGAAGTAAATTTTGATCCAAAAACCCTTTTCTCAGATAAATCTTTATTAAAAGATATAGAGGCACTTGAGCCTAGTTCAGCAGGTAATTTTGGTCTTACCAAATTTGAGGCAGACAATTCAACTTTTATTGAAGACGGCTATAAAAGCGGTAAGCGGGTAGGTTATAAAATTGGAAAGGCTGTTAAAGATTATGCCTGCAATAAATCTGATATGAACTGCTAGGTAAAAAGGTAGTACAATAAGATGCTGAAACAACAAATTTTCACCTACATTGTTAATAGTCTAACATTACTTACTGTGTCTACCGTTTCAGTAATAGTTGTCAGAAATTACCGAGCTACGTCTCTTTCCAAAGCAAATAATGCAAGCAAGAGGTGGTGGTCAAAACCATTTGGTGTAGACGAACCGGAGGAACAGGGGGTACAAGGGGAGCAGGGGGAGTTAAACTTATTAACTACTACTTATAATCAATCTCCAAACCATACACCAAAGACCAATACTATTGATTCAGTTCCTCCAGAGGATAAAACTTTAGAAAATGAAGAAGTGGCTGGTGAGTTAGTATTTAACAGATCATTAATCCTTGAAGTGTTAGGTGTTTTTTTAGCACTCTCAATAGGGCTTTCACTGGTTGACTACCTCCAAAACTTATAAAAAAGTGGTGCAGGCTAAGAAGTCAAGGCAAGAGATAAAGCATTTTAATTCTGCCTCATGATTTTCAACGATGTAATCGAGGCAATCAAAAGCCTTTTTAGTGAGGAAAGGCAAAAAAATCAAAAGCGACTCAAGCAGTATCTCCGTGAAAAACACCACGAAGAGATATTCGAGGACTTTAAGTTAGCGCAGGTTGAATAACAAAAACGTGAACTGAAGTTTTCCTCCAATATCCATGAAATGAGAGAACTGATAAAGGAGTCATCCTTTTGCCATTCCGCCTTCAAATGTTTATATGGTTAAGGCGATCGCCATTTAGCCCATTCCAGAAAACTGCGATCGCATCTAATATTTCCTCCCCTCCTTGCATAAACTTATCGCGGTCAAAGTCTGCATGGAAATAAACCTCTTCTAATTCTTCTAAAGTATGTCCCGCGTGTTGTCCCTCAACGCGATTATGCCAAGTAAAGAAAGCTAACCTTAGTTGCGGATGTCTTGATTGTTTTATTCTTAGCAACCCTTCTTCTAACTCTTGCCAAAAACCAGCCGCAGCCCAATTTTCAACTGCAAAACTAGCACCTTCGGCAATTAATGGATCGTCGCTACCATAAAGGCGAATCAACTCATCGCAGAAGTGTAATGTAGTTGCACTACCATGTTTGCGCTTACCAATATCTGCATAACTTAGTCCCAAACCTTCCGCAACTCCAATCAACCATTCAAAATGAGCCGCTTTAAAACGACAAATTCCACCATCTACAGTACCTTCAATACTTACTAATTCTGGATCGCCTTCTAAATCTTTTTCATCCTCTGTTTGTGCAGCATTACTACCTATTTTTTGTCCAACTTTGCGATAAATTACCCCTAATTCATTTAACAATATTTCCCTACTAGCACGTGATTGTTGTAAGGTAGAGGCATTAATAGTTTTGGCTAAGGCAGCTAATAAAAACTGATTAGAGAATACCGAAAACTGCTTAATAAAGTGCCGTAATTCTTCATCAGTAGCAGTACCTTGACTAAACCAACGGGTATAAATATTCTTAGTAATAACTGGGTGCTGAAAGAATTTATTTTCAACTTCACCCAGAAAATCTTGAAATTCTGCTACTTGCTGTTGAGTTAATTCGCCTTGCTGCAAACGTTTTGTAATGCGATCAGAAATAGAGACATGGGGAGTTACTGATATAACTTGAGACATAACACTGCTCCGATATTAAATAAAGTGAGGGGTAAAAAGTTAATAACTAAAACAACCTTTTACACAACAAAAGTAAATTTTCTAAATCATCTGCGTCATCTGCGTTTATCTGCTTACATCTGCGATTTAATTAAATTAATTGCAACTAAGCCAGCCAACTATATACATAATCTTTGTCTTCCAAAGACACAGCATTTTGCGTCAACTTCAACGGATGAAAAGTATCAACCATTACAGCCAATTCATCAGTTTTTTCCTTACCAAGTGACCCCTCATACATTCCTGGGTGTGGGCCATGAGGAATACCGCTAGGATGAACTGTGATTGACGATCGCTCTATCCCTTTACGCGAGATAAAATTGCCTTCAACGTAATAAATCATTTCATCCGAATCAACGTTGGAATGGTTATATGGTGAAGGGATTCCCGCAGGATGATAATCTAATAATCGTGGGACAAAAGAACAAATAACAAACCCTGGAGCATTAAAAGTTTGATGTACGGGTGGGGGTTGATGAATTCTACCTGTAATCGGTTCAAAGTCTGCTATGTTAAAGGCAAAGGGCCAAAGATGACCATCCCACCCTACAACGTCTAATGGATGGTGGCGATATAAGAAACTGGTAATGTGATTTCTTGCTTTAACGCGCACCTCAAATTCGCCTGTTTGATCGTAGGTAATTAATTCTTCTGGTGGGCGAATATCTCGCTCGTTATAGGGAGAATGCTCTAGAAATTGACCGTAACGATTGATGTAGCGTTGTGGGGGTTCTATATGTCCGTAGGATTCAATTACTAGCATTCTTTGCGCTACGTTTGGATCGGGAAGAATGCGCCATACTACTCCTGTCGGAATTACTAAATAATCTCCTGGTTGATAACGGATAATTCCATACTGGCTTTCTAATATACCCGTACCGTCGTGAATGAAAATGATTTCATCGCCTTGAGCAAAACGATACCAATATTGCATTGCTTCGGTAGGTCGCGCAATATAGATACAGACATCAGAGTTACCCATGAGGGGGAGACGTGATGCGATCGCATCCCCTCCTTCAACTACACTAGCTGTAGGTATATGATGAGGGCGTAAACCACCTTGTTCTACATAGGCAATTTCTATCTTTTTCTCAAATAATATTTTTTCAATTTGAGTAGGGGGATGCAAATGATAAAGCAGGGATTGAATACCTGAAAAGCCATGAATTCCCATTAGTTCTTCGTGATACAAAGAACCGTTGGCTTGTCTAAATTGGGTGTGTCGTTTGTGTGGAATATTGCCCAATTTGTAGTAGTAACTCATGCTTTCCCCCTATTTAATTAACCGCCAAGACGCAAAGAGCGCCAAGGAAGAGAGAGTGTTTAGAGCTTATCCTAAAAGTCGTTAAGAGAGCATTTAACCGCAGCCTATAGCAGATGTTATGATGTGATTATTTATTTTTTGGATAGGCTCTTAATAGCTGTTCCCTATTGCCTTTATAAATTGCCTCGCCGTGCTTGTTCTTGTTCTAAGGCTACAAATAAAGCTTTGAAGTTACCTTCGCCAAAGCCTTGTGCGCCATGCCGTTCGATAATTTCAAAAAATACTGTTGGTCTGTCTTGTACTGTTTGGGTAAATATTTGCAGTAAATACCCTTCTTCATCTCGATCAACTAAAATGCCTAATTCTGCTAACTTATCAATTGGCTCATTGATTTTCCCTATCCGTGTTTCTAATGCTTGGTAATAACTTGGCGGGACGTTCAAAAATTCAACACCTGCTGCCCTCAGTTTAGTAACTGTTTCTATAATGTTGTCAGTTGCTAAAGCAATGTGTTGTACGCCAGGGGCATGATTATATTCCAGATATTCTGTTATCTGGGATTTACATTTACCATTTGCTGGCTCATTAATTGGTAGTTTAATTCTACCTGTGCCATTTTTCATTACTTTAGATGCTAAGGCGGAATACTCTGTAGAAATAGCTTTTTGGTCAAAGTGCGCTAAGACATTAAAACCCATTGTTTCTTCAAAGAAGCGCACCCATTTATCCATTGCCCCCATTTCTACATTGCCGACAATGTGATCGATGTGCTTTAATCCTATTTTATTGTTGTTGGCAATTACTTTATAGCGACGTTGGAACCCTGGAACAAATACGCCAGAGTAGTTATGACGCTCAACAAATTTAATTAAAACATCACCGTAGACATGAATTGCTGAGTAACGCAGTATACCTGATTCGTCTTCTGCGTCGGTGGGAGAAATAGCACTAACCGCACCTCGTTTGGTTGACTCTTGGTAAGCAGCAACAGCATCGGGTACTTCTAGGGCAATAACTGCGATCGCATCCCCATGTTTCTGTACACTTTGAGCTATCGGATGCTCTGGATTCATGGCTGTACTTAAAACAAACCGGATATCCCCTTGCTCCATTACATAAGAGGCGATTTCTCGACTACCTGTTTCTAAACCTCGATAAGCAGTATTGGTGAACCCAAAACACTTTTCATAAAAAATAGCTGCTTGTTTGGCATTACCCACATAAAACTCTAGATGATCAAAGCGGTGTATTGGGAATAAATCACTCCTTAACTGCTTACTTTCAACAGCTTCTTTAGCTGTGAAACTGTTGGAAAAATTATGATGAGTGGGTTGTTTAAGTGGAGATACAGTCATTTTTTCCTTACTTTATATACATTTAAAGAATAATTAACTATTGAAATGAATGCCTATAACTATGTATTACATCTTTTTGTTAATTATCAAAGACCATCTTGAGAAAGATATATGTTTTTTTAAGCATCCCCCTAAAGATAGGTTTAATTAATTTACTAAATAGCTTAACTTAGTGAGTTTAAAATAAGTTAATAAAAAACTTAGGAAAATTTATAAATCTAGAGCATAAATTATCAGCAGGGTTCGTAAACTCATACTAAAAAAGGAGGGTAATTACAGGCATTACTAAATAACCAGCTAAATTTAAACAACCAATTATGCTAACGCAAAAACTTTGTTTTTGGCAGTTAAAGCCTTGATTGGGATAGCAATTAATCTGGCTATAATAAAAACAATAGCCGGATTAAAGACGACTCTAAGATACTGCTAACCAAGCAGATAAAATTGTCTTCTAAATGACAAATTTTAAACTTAGCCATTGATAATTAGTTCATAATATAATTATAGATTTTTTTATTAGGTAACGACAAGTAATTAGATAGTGCAACGTGATCGCTAATAACTGTACAGGGAGGTAAGATACCTGATGTTGGCATCGTTAAAAGTGCTGCTAGATTCAGTAGTAGATTATGCGGGATTGTTCCCACCAGCTAAACTGACGATGGCGGAAGCGATCGCCAATTACGCAAAACACATGAGCGATCGCTATAATTGGATGCTAGGTCGCTTTATACTACCAGCATCACGGGTGCTTGAATTTGAGGAAATATTAGCAAAATTAGCCTTAACAGACGAAAAAGCGCAACGTTGGTCTTTAAGCATAATTCTTTCTCAAGATTGGCAATTAGAACTAGAGCAAGTTAAATTGCTGCAAGAGCGGGGTAGAATTGCGATCGCGTCTCTAGAATTTCCCCCCCTACCACCTACAGAAATAGAAAAAATTCTTCCTCATCTCCCTAACTCAGTGGAAGCTTTTTGCGAAATTCCCTTTAATGCCGACTTGCCAGCATATCTCACAATTTTAAAAAATTCCCCCATTGCGGCTAAAATCAGAACCGGAGGCATAACCCCTGAAGCCTTCCCTAGCACTAATCAACTTAGTAAATATATCTTTGCATTTGCAGACGCTCAACTTCCCTTCAAAGCAACAGCAGGTTTGCATCATCTATTACCAGGAAAATATCGCCTAACATACGAAGCAGATAGCCAACTAGCAACAATGCACGGCTTTTTAAACGTTATCCTCTTAGCAGGATTTATTTACACGCAAAAAATTACCCAACAACAAGCACTAAGCTTACTTCAAGAAATATCAATAAATTTTTTTCAAATTCAACCAGATAGTATTACTTGGCAACAGCAGCAACTAAGCATTTTAGACATAGAAAAAAGTCGGCAGTTCTTCCGTTCCTTTGGTTCATGCTCATTTCAGGAACCAATAGCAGATATTACACATATTGGGAGGCAGGATGGATACTGATAGCAGTATTTATTGATTTTTGTTGTATATTAGCAGTCATTTTTAGTCGAGGATATATTTTTCAATTAATTTTACGCCTTGATTGGCATACACAAGACTAAAACCATCGGCAAACTGAATTGCAATTTTTCCATCACCGCGAGGGCGGCGCTTAGAATTATAATAAGAGAATCTAATAGGGCGTTCGCATACGATACAAACCTTTTTAAATGGGTAAATCCAACCGCAAGACTTGACTAGCAACTGAAATACTTCCCATTTTTTTTGGTCGTAATTGCAATTTAAGACGGAAATGCCAAAATCCAACAAACTGCCAGTACAAACCCAGTGTTCTAGTTGAATACAGTTATCAACTTTGACTCTTAGTTGTTTAGGCAGTTGTTTTTCGAGTTGCCAGCCCAGTTGCCTACCTAGTTCAAATTTTTCTCTATGCAGTTGCGAACGCAGTGGTGTAGTTAACTGTTTATCGAGTTCCCAGCACAGCCATCTATCCAGTTGACTTTGCAGTTGCATAACTGGTTGAATCTTAATTTTTGAGTGCAGTTGCTTACTCATTGGGTTCCCCATGTGACTGGGAATAATGATGTTTATAGCTGCGTAAGGATTATTACAAAAAATAATCTCAGGCTCAGATAAACCAATCACGGCGTAGGTAAGTTTTATCGCTTCTGTGGCTGTTTGATGATTAATCGGCTCAGTTGAGATTGCGATCGCTCTCCACTTCTGTTGATATAGTGGAATAAGAGCTTCTTGTTCAGCAGTAAGCTTTTCAATGCTCATTTATTCACATTGATTCTCAAGGTAACACTATAAATTTAGTAAAGTCAATTCTTTACCTAAATCTATATTACGAATTTGACTACAAAATCCTAACTGCTGATACTCTTGAATATCTGCCTTAATTTTTTCAGCTAATACTCTAGCAAAATTAACAGGGACAGCATTGCCTACCATTTTATATCCATCAGCTATTTTTTTATATTTAAAAATAAACCTATCTGGGAAAGTTTGAACTCTAGCACATTCACGTACCGATAACCTGCGATATGGATGAGGCGATTTTAAATCAAAGATATATTTATCTCTTTCTACAAAAATCATTTTATTTGCTTGTGGATGAATAGGCGCGTGTCTTCCACCTGCTTGAATAGTAAAAGATGGTTGCAACCAATCCCTGACTCTATTTCTTGACATATAAATACTAGAAAATCCCATATCTATATATTCGTGATTAGGAATTAATGGATGACACTCTTTTAATTCACTGGTCAATTTGATTGGTGGTATTGAGTGCAAATCATAAATAGCATCTTTTAAATTAGGTTTTTTTCGTTACTTTCTGGAAATTTAAAAATCCCACCTAACTTTTCATGGTAGCCAATAATAATTACTCTTTTGCGGTCTTGAGGAACATCGAAATTGTTAGCATTGAGGAGTTTATAAGCTACTTGATAACCTGCCTCTCTAAATTGATGTAATATATTTGTTAGTGCTTGTGTATGTTTATTTGCTAAAATTCCACTAACATTTTCTGCTAAAAAAAATAAGGGTTTTTTTCGTTTACTATTCTAATGTAATCATGGAAAAGTTGCCCTCTAATATCATTAATACCACGACCAGCACCCGCCTCGCTCCAACTTTGGCAAGGTGGCCCTCCAATTATGCCAATGCAATCTGGGATTTCCGATGAGGTAATATTTCTGATATCTCGCTGATCTAAGTGAGTTTCAGGATGATTAAATTTATAAGTATCCCAAATTGATGAATCATTTTCATTAGCCCAACAAATGTCGAATCCAGCTTGACGAAAACCTAAATCTAAGCCACCACAACCTGAAAATAAAGAGATTATTTTCATTCCTACTTCAGACTTTATATAAGTTTATAACTAATAATTTTAACAGGAATAAGTTGGCAAGGATTATCAGGACACTTAATTTTATTATCGGCAATACTAAAACCAGGTTTTGATAAGCTTTCTAGCTTGATTCGTTCCTTTTCAGGGAAAGATAAATATTTGGTCTGGCGCATTACAACATTTAGCTGAAACTGCGAAGAATTATCATAATCCAAATTAATATACTTATATACTTTTAGAGGATTTTTTATTGACCACATTCCTCTAATTCTTAAGTCGGTAATTTTTAATGGATCTACCTGATTAACCTTGCCTAGTTCTTTAGTTTTACTAAATACAACATTTGGTATTTGATTAACTCCAATTGCTATTTGTTGACTAATCCGTTTATATGTTTCTTTACTTGCAGCATAACAATCGCCATAAACAAACCATAATAATCTAAGTTTTTGTTCAGGTGTACATCCAATTGCATAGATAATATCTTTTTCAGTCCAAGTTTCGCAGTTCCGACAATCGGCTGTGATCATTGGACTATCTTGATATAACTTTGCAGTTGGGTATGAACTATTTAATGCTATACCAGAGCCGATTTTGTTAATTTTTTTTACTTCTATAGCATCTCCATTTTTTATCATTAAGTCTGGAGGATTATTTTGACTTCCTTGGTGAGAGAAGACTTGCTCATATTTTTTTGATTTTTTTATTGTATCTGTTTCAGATATAGTATCTGCAAATACATCTTTAATAAATTCTTCTAATGCTTCACCAATAGCATTGATTTTATTTTGACTTTTACTTTGATAGTAACTAACTAAATCAGGGATAGGATTGTTAATAATTGTGTTTATTGCTTGTAAAATGTTAGTCATATTTAAATAAATTTAAAGTATGGTAAGTAGGTTAATCTAATAATTAAACCTTAAATAACAAGGGTGATACTACAGTTTAATCCCCAAAACTTGGGTATAGGCTCCTCGCGCCTGGGTAACGCCGATAGTACGCTCTGCTGATTCAATCATCGGTCGTCTGAGACTGACAACAATAAATTGTGCTTGTTGTGCTTGCTGTTTGATCATTCTAGATAGTCGTTCTACGTTTGCCCCATCGAGAAACATATCGACTTCATCAAAGGCGTAAAATGGTGAGGGACGATAGCGTTGTAGCGCAAAGATAAAACTTAGTGCTGTAAGAGATTTTTCACCCCCTGACATGGAAGCAAGTCGCTGTACTGGTTTGCCTTTGGGGTGTGCAACTAAGTTTAAGCCACCATTAAATGGATCTTCGGAATCGTCTAATTGCAGGTAGCCATCACCATCAGAAAGTGTGGCAAAAATTGTTTGAAAGTTTTCATTAACTGCATCGAATGCTTCTTTAAAAGCGTGTAGCCTTAAGGTAGTAAAGTTTTCAATTCTTAATAGTAGTTCGGTACGTTCAGCTTCTAAGGTTGTTAATTTTTCTGTTAGTTCAGAGAGACGGGTTTGGGTACGTTCGTATTCTTCTAACGCCAGCATATTCACTGGTTCCATTGCTTGCAGACGTTTAGCAAGCGATCGCATTTGTGCTTGTAAATCCGCTAAGTTTCGCGTTTCTTCGTTATCTGGTACTGTGGGCAGAGGATCGGGTAATTCTGCTTGTTGTTCAGTGCGTTGTTGTTCTACTGTTGCTAGTTCTGTACGGCGGGTTTGTTGGGTTTCTTGGAGTTTTTGCAGTTGCCATTCTAGTTGTTGTTGGGTAAGATGACGCGATCGCAATTGTTGTTCAGTGCGATCGCGCATTTGTTTTTCTTCCCCTAATTTCTCTTCTAATTCTGCAAATGATGCCTGACTTCCAGCAATTTCATCACTGATAATTGATAATTGTTCGTTGATAATTGATAATTGATGCTGTTGTTGATTTTGTTGCGTTTCAAATTCTCCAAGGCGCTGATTTCCTTCTTCAATTTTTTCTGTTAAACGTTGTTGTTGATTTTTTAAATCTTGTAATTTTTGCTGTGCAGCACGTAAAGCTGTTTCTCGCGTTTGTAACTCTGCTTCCTCACCTTTAATGCGGGTTTGAATTTGTTGCCATTCGCTATGAGTTTGAGATGCTTCTAACTCTGCTAAAGTTTGCCGTAAAGCTTGTAAGTCTGTTTCCTTTGCAGGCAATTCTACCTCTAAAACTTGTAACCGTTGTTGAGCATTATTTAAGTCTTGAGTATTTTTAGATAATTGCGATCGCAGTTGTTCTTGTTGTGCAATTAAAGTCTTAATTTCTTTTTGCGACTGTTCAAAAATTAATTGAGTTTCCCGTCGTTGTTGTTTGGCTTCATTGAATTCTTGAGATAGATGTTTTGTTTTACTAGAAAGGTTAAATATTTTATCTGCACAACGTTCTAATATTTTTTCAATTTCTTCTAGTCGCACTTTTAAAGTAATAGTTTCAATTGATTCGCCAGCGTCACCTGTACCAAAATGTAAGCTAGATTTTTGATTAATACTACCGCCAGTCATCGCGCCACTAGCTTCTAAAATTTCACCATCTAAGGTAACAATACGATATTGACCTAAATGAACGCGGGCAGTATTCAGATTTTCAAATACAACTGTACTGCCAAAAACATAAGCAAAAATATTACGGTAACGAGGTTCGCATTCAACTAAATTAACAGCGTAATTAATAAATCCATTGGCATAACGTAAAGCTGCTGTTTCTGAAAATCTTGGCGCTTGAATTTTATTTAAAGGTAAAAATGTTGCGCGTCCAGCTTTTCTTTGTTTCAATATTTCAATTGCTGCTGCTGCTACGCCATCATCTTCTACAACTAAATTACCTAAACGCGCACCTGCGGAAGTTTCTAAAGCTAGTTGATAGCGTGGTTCAACTCTACCTAATTGAGCAACTAATCCACAAATTCCATATAATCCTGCCTGTAATAATATTTTAGTAGCAAATGTGCCTTGCGCTTCTTGTTGTGCTTGCGCTTGCGCTTCTAATTTATCTAGTTGGCGTTGTTTTTCTCTTTGTTCAGAAAGCAGGCGTTTTTGAGTATCTTGTTGAATTTGCAGTTCTTGTTCTGCTGCTGCTAAAGATTGAGCGATGACATGAACTTCATCAGAACAATTTGCTAATTGTTTTTCTAATTCTATGGTATCAGTTTGTTTAGCAATCAGTTGTGGTTCAGTAGTTTGTAAAAGGTGATTTTGCTCTGCTATTTTATCTGCTAATTGGCTATAACGTTCTTTTAGTTGTGCTTGTTCTGTACGTTGAGGATCGATGGTTTTGAGGATGGTTTCAATTTGACGACTGAGGGCGGTTTGTTGCTGTACCCAAGCTTCAGAGGCGGAGGCGATCGCACTCGCCGCTTCTCTACTTTGTTCTACTATTTGTTGAGCAGCGTTTCTTTGTTCTTCTAAAACAGCAATTTGCGTTTGGTGATGCTGTTGTTCTTGACTAAGTTGTTCTAATCTTTGCTGCTGTTGCTGACTATCACTTTGCGTTTGTTTAAGCGTTGCTCTAGTATTTTCTAAGGATAGATTTAACTCTTGTTGTTGTCTTTGCAGTTGGCGTTGTTCTGCTTGTTGATTTGCCAGTTTTGACTGTACAGCAATTAGTTCTTCTTCACCTAATGCTTTGACATGGGTATTGAGTTGATCTAGTTCAGCCGTTGTTTGCTGAATTTCTGCTGTGATTTGAGATAATTGTTCTGTAAGTTGATTATTAGTTTGATCTCCGGCGGCTATTTGTTCTTTCAGTTCCCATTCTTTTTGCTGGAGCGATCGCCATTTTAGCACCGCTTCCCACTGTTGTTTTTCTTGCAGTTCTGCGCGGAGTTTTTGGTATTTTTCTGCCTTGAGGCGGTCTTGAGATAAGCGATCGCGTTGTAAAATTAATTCTCTCTCAACAATGCGACAACTATCTTCTCGTTCCTTAACAGATTCTAAAGTTTCCTTTGCTTGAACAATTTTGCGGTCAAATGCTGCTACCCCAGCTAACTCGTCAATAATTTCTCGACGTTCCTTGGGGTTCATCGAGATAATGCTTGTCACATCCCCTTGCAGCACTACGTTATAGCCTTCGGGATAAACTCGCAGTCTATTTAGTTGTTCGTGAAGTTCCGTTAAGGTGCAAGATTCACCATTGATGTAGTAGTTCGAGGTATAACTACCTTGCTGAGTAACCCGCAGTCTACGGGTAACGCTCCAATCTAAAGATTTAGGTGTTTCTGTATCTTCCCCGCTTCCCTCCTCTGCTAAAGCTGACGGTGCATCACTCAAGTCAAATGTCACCGTGACACTAGCTTCGACAGTTCCGCGATGAGGTTGGTTGTGGTTAACTAAATCGGGAAGACGTTCCGCCCGCATTCCTTTAGAACTGGCGAGTCCTAAGCAAAACAGCAAAGCGTCTAGGATATTTGATTTTCCTGAACCATTAGGTCCAGAAACCACTGTAAACCCTGGTAGCAGGGGAACCTGGGTAGTGCCGCCGAAGGATTTGAAGTGGGAAAGTTCGACGCGCTTTATATGCACCATAGGCGCTGATTAGCTAGGCTGTGGGAAGTGGTACAACTGTATCAGAAGTTTAAACAGAATAGCATTAGTTGTGGTAATTGTCACAGATATTGGTCATTAGTCATTGGTGAAACAATCTTGACTGATGACAAGCTAACTTAAATGTTCAGTTTCTCACAGACCATAGTATAACTGTAACGGGCTATTAAAGTAGCAGAAGTGCGAATATAGGAGATTTAGGGCAAACGAAAGAAGGCGACCCCATGATCGCCTTAGAAACCCAAATAATTACAGTATGGATAATACCACATTGGTTCAAACTCAATTTATATTTAGCGATCGCCACAGAATCCCTGTCACCAACCAAAGTCGCTGTCTATTTAACTGCTTCACTGTAGCCCAACACCTCAGTATTGCCCTGAATCGCTATGTCAGCGTCTATGAGATTGAAACAATTCAAGAATGGCAATATGTCCTCTGGGTAAAAATTCAAGGAAAAAGCCCTAGATTTGTTAGTAAGAAAAAAATTCAAGCAGAATGCGCTAAACCTTCAAATTATGGCAGCATTGTAGTTAATCTTTCATCTAGAGTTGTTCCTAATATTTCTCCTGATGGTTCTAGTTTTGTAACTTATATTGGCTATGGCGATGAACAATTAGCTAGAAAAGCCAGATCATATATTCTCAGTCGCGGTTTGGCAATAACCGCAGATGTGCGTTTATCTGAGGGAATAACGAGCGAAAAGTGGGAACTAAAATTAATGGGAATGTCGTTAGCGACTGTGATGCACTTGGCGCAGAGGGAAGTAAATCAAGAAATTGAACAAAATGCGATCGCGGCTAGGCAGAAACAACAGCAGATGGGAGGCGATCGTATTGCGTGATTTCAGCTAATTAATACTTGTATAAGGTAGGGAATATGGATAGAGAAAACACAGAAGACACTACAATTTACAAGGTCGTTGTAAATGATGAGGGTCAATATTCAATCTGGCAGGCTGACCGAGAGAATGCGCTAGGCTGGCATGACGCAGGCAAAACTGGTCTAAAAGCTGAATGTTTAGCTTACATCAAAGAAGTTTGGACTGATATGAGACCTTTAAGCCTTCAAAAGAAAATGGCTGATATGTCTCCAAAGGAATAAACATTAAAAACTCAATGTGGACAAACAATTTTAGCCCATCTTACAATTAAAAATATATTGATTTAAATGTTAAATACAAGCAAATCTACTATTGGTGCTTGGGTAACATTTCCTCAACCAAATCCTCAAGCAAATCTACGCTTATTTTGCTTTCCCTACGCTGGTGGCAGTAGTGTAATTTTTCGCACATGGGCTAATAATTTACCAAAAAGTATTGAAGTTTGCCCGATTGAACTTCCAGGGCGAGGATCTCGTTTTATCGAAACGCCTTTTACTCGTCTTGATTTACTTGTGGAAGCGATCGCACCTTCAATACTTCCCTACCTAGATAAACCTTTTGCTTTTTTCGGTCATAGTATGGGCGCGGTTATTAGCTTTGAACTGACGCGCCTCATCAATAGAAAATATGGTTTACTTCCAGTCCATCTCTTAATAGCAGGTCGCCACGCACCCCAACTGAGCGATCGCCATCCTCCTATTCATACCCTCCCAGAACCTGCTTTTATACAAGGATTATGCCGATACAATGGTATGCCTAAGCAAGTGCTAGAAAATACTGAATTAATGGAAGTATTTTTGCCTATTATTAGGGCAGATTTTGCCATTTGTGAAACCTATAATTACACTAACGACCCCCCACTTTCTTGCCCTATAACTGCTTTTGGTGGCTTACAAGATTCTGAAACTAGCGTAGCGGAACTAGAAGCTTGGCGCAACCAAACAAATAATTCCTTTTCATTACATCTACTACCTGGTGATCATTTCTTTATTCAATCAGATCAACTACTTCTACTACAGTTAATTAGCCAAGTGCTAACTTAGTCCTGACAACATCAGGACTTACACACAAATAAAAAGTTGAGGCATTTTCAACGCCTCAACTTACTGATTTTTTAATTCTTAAATCGTTTTAAGAACCTCCAAAAACAGATTTTACTGTTGATTTTAAAGATTCCTTAGCATCCTTGAGGGTTTGACTAATTGGCTGCTGGGTGTGCAGGAAGACACGAGCGCAATTGCGTCCCGGCATACCTGAAATTGAACCACCTGGATGTGTACCCGCACCTGTGAGGTATAACCCATCAATAGGGGTTTTATAATTAGCTAATTCTGGTAGGGGGCGGAAAAACACCATTTGATCTAATGTCATATCAATATGGTAGTGATTTCCTTTAAGAAAGCCTGTACGTTCCGCTAATTCTGGGGGGCTTTCTATATGACGAGCGATAATCGAGTTTTTGAGATTGGGTGCATAATCTGCTATTTTGTTGATAATGCGATCGCCTACTTGTTCCTTCAACTCATTAGTCCAACCTGTACCTTTCATCCCTGTACCATCTTTACCCGCAATCTGGTAAGGTGCAAAAAACTCA
Organism: Crinalium epipsammum PCC 9333; assembly: GCF_000317495.1. Classification (GTDB taxonomy): domain Bacteria; phylum Cyanobacteriota; class Cyanobacteriia; order Cyanobacteriales; family PCC-9333; genus Crinalium; species Crinalium epipsammum. The sequence continues at coordinate 2,435,443 of NC_019753.1, read as the reverse complement.
ATCCACATTGTATGCTTACCTTCTGGAGCCATTGAAGGATCAAGTACTGTAGGCACTACCACATATAAAGATGGATCTTCAGGAATCTTACCCACAGTTGGGTCACTATGAGCTACTTCTACCTGATTTACAGAATCAGCAATTAGTACAGAACCAATTAAATACTCATCTCGATGGTTGTGGTGTTCAAATCGAGGTATTTCAGATAAAGCTAGATCTACCTTAACAACACTCTCATTATTGTTAACAATTCGGCGGTCTAAACGTTCCCGTAATTCCGAATCAGCCTTATCTACATCACCAGCATCCACCATATTTAAGAATAGGCGCTTGGCATCAATATTAGAGATTACACCTTTCTTTGCTCGAAATTCCTTACCGCCAGCAACGCGAACGCCTACAGCTTTACCATCATCAACCAAAATCTTTTCTACTGGATGATCGCAAAGAACTACACCACCTTTGCTCTTAACCAATTTAAGTAACGCTTCGGTTAATGCGCCACTACCACCGCGTGGTCTTGCCATACCAGGATTATGACGCATTGCCATCATAATCGCACCAACAGAAATAGTTTTTTGGGAAGGAGGCGCACCCAATTCTGAAGCTAACCTGGAAAGAGGGGCTTTGAGAAATTCCTCATCAAACCACTCCTCTAAAACATCGCGAGGACTGGTGAACATTGTCCGAATAAAATCTAATGTTTTATCAGGTCCTCCCAACAGAGAAAATAAATCTTTCATTTTGGCAAGATCATAATTACCCGCCATATCAATTACAGACTTAGGCGGGGCATTAAATACCGGAATCATCATGCCGATAACTCTTTGCCAAAAGTTAGTAAATTCGGCATACTTTTCGGCATCACGGGTATTAAACTGAGCAATTTCTGCACAAGTTTTTTCAACAGAACCGTGGGCTAAAAAATATTTACCGTCTGGATGTGGGCAAAAGACAACAGGATCACAGTATAGATACTCTAATCCATACTTCTCTAGTTCTAATTCTTCGACAACAGGACCAAGATGAATAAATTCATGGTCGATAGAACAAAGGTTGAAACTAAAACCAGGTGCTTCTTCAGGCATTACTTCTTCTGTTGTTGCTCCTCCCCCAGGAATAGAGCGCCTTTCGAGTAGCAGCACGCTGTAACCTTCTTTTAATAGATAAGCAGCGCAAACTAGCCCATTGTGACCTGCGCCAATTATGATTACATCGTATGATTCCATTAATAATGCTCTGTTAAAGGGTATCTCTCTTAGGTTAAAAACCTTAACAGGTATAAGTGTCTACCAGACGAAATAAATTGCTAAGTAGCGGGGTGGAAATAAACGTAACATCAGGGCTAGTCATTGATCATTGATAATTGATAATTGATCATTGATAAAGGTATTTGGCGTAATGACTACGGTTACTCAAGCTCAGGCTTTTTGTGAAGGAATTCAATATTTTGGCGAACCGCTACCAGGTTTTGAGACTTACGGTAAGTCTGCTGCCATTGTAGAAGGTAAAATAGCGATCGCAGATCCAACTGACGTAGGCGCAGTTTTTCAAACCTTACTAGCGGCAGATGCGCTACGCTACCTAACGCTCCAAATCACAGCTAGTAAAGCATCTGGACACCCAGGCGGTTTTGCGAGTTCTGTTGAAGCTTATGCTGCTTTAGTAATGCTGGGGTACAAGAATATCCTTACTGAAGTAGGACATCACGCCCCTGGATTTTATAGTGCCATGTTTTTAGATCGATCGCTCGAAGACATGGGCATAAATACAGTACAACAATTGCGCGATCGCTACCGCGAAAAACACGGACTTCTCGGACACCTCTCCGGTTATATCCCTGGTATTCTCGCTCCTGCTGGTCCACTGGGACAAGGGCAACACTTCGCAATGGCAGCAGCATTATTACACAAAGATAAACTATTCCCCTTCACATTAGGCGATGGTGGATTAGGCGAACCATATATTATGAGCAGCATGGGGCATTTCCACACTGCTTATCCTAGCGCGACTAACTTTTTACCCGTCTTAGTGTGGAATGGTTTCAGCCAAGAACATCACAGCATGGTTTCCACCAAAACCAATGAAGAAATGATTGCTTATTGGCGTGGTAACGGTTTTGAAGAAGTTGTGCTAGTAAATGCCAAAGACTTTGACGATCAAAACCAACCAGGAGATTATATTGATAGCACAGCCTTTTCCTTCAAACAGCGCCTTGCATTTACCGAAGCTGTATTAGTAGGAATTGACCAAGCAGCGCGTTCTGCCTTAAATGGTAAGCTGACAGTATTCATTATCAAACAGCTTAAAGGTGCAGGTGTTCACGCCAGAGGTGCAAAATCCCATAACCTTTATCCTAAAGATACTTTAGATAGTCAACACATTTCCGCAGCCCTGAAAACACGCGCCTTATCTCCTGCTGCATGGGAACTTGTACGCACAAACTGCGAACGTGCTGGGGGTGGTTCTGCTGCTAAAACAGCAGTAACAGAATTTGAGCTACCATTGCCAGAATTAGGAGAATTACCTTTAACGGAACATCCCGTAGGTGGAGAAGCCAAAGTTTCCACGACAGAAATGGGGCGGTTAGTTGGTAAAGTAGGACAAATTGATAAAAATTTCATAGTCACCAACGCTGACGGTAACGAAGCATCTGGTATTGCTAACATCAACCAAGCTTTAAAAATTATCCACCCCACCAGCGACGAACTTTATAACCAAACACCAGACGGACAAGTTTACGAACCTTTAAGTGAAGACGCTTGTGCAGGTTTAGCCGTTGGTTTATGTTTGATGGGTGCTAGAACTTTGTGGTGTTCTTACGAATCATTTGCCATCAACGGTTTACCAATTTGGCAAACTGTCACGCAAGCAATGGCAGAATTGCGCCGTCAAACTCCTTCAACTATTACCTTATATACAGCAGGTGCATTAGAACAAGGACGCAACGGTTGGACACATCAACGTCCTGAAATCGAAGCATACTTTGCAGCGATGATGCGGAATGGTAATATTTTCCCCTTATTTCCACCCGATGCAAATAGCATTCAAGTTTGTTACGACTGGGCATTAAGTACTAAGAATAAAGGAATTGTGATTACAGCGAGTAAATCACCTTTACCAATTCGTACAACTTTTGAACAAGCGCATCAAGCATTAGAAGATGGTGCAATAGTATTGCATGAAATTCCAGGTGATAGAACAGTAGTTTTTGCTGTTATCGGGGATATGACACTATTACCTGTATTTGAAGCAGCAGCATTTTTAGAAACCGAAGGTATTGGAGTGCGGATAGTTTCTATTGTTAACCCCCGTCGTTTATATCGTCCCCATGATGTTGCTTGGGATACCTGTTCTCAACCCGATGGCGACTTTTTAGATGATGCCAAATTTGCAGAAATATTTGATGGTAATGCCTTAATTGGTGTTACAGGTGGCGCATCTGCAATGTTAGAACCTGTGATGTTAAGGAGTAATTGTAAGCGCGATACTTTTGCATGGAAACGTGGAGAAACTACCGCCAGTGCAGGTGAATTGATGGCGTTTAATGGGTTGACTGCGGAGGCGTTAACGAAACGTGCGATCGAGTTAGTGCATTAAAGATAGTATGCCCCTACCTGGGTTATAACTGGGTGGGGGATAGCATAATTAATAATTAAATAGATCCTACACCCTGAAGGATGAGGCTACACAGACAAAGCCCGCCTGCGCGGGCTAAAATAATTGCTTAAGCCTGCGTAGGCAGGCTTTGCTCGTATAGCTCCATCCTTCAGGATGCGAGAAGAAAATTATGCAAAGAAACTTTACCCAATTATATCTACATTGCATTTGGGCAACCTGGGATCGTTTACCTCTAACCACACCCGATATTAAAGATATTGTATACGCAGCTATTATCAAAGAATGCCAGCAATTAGGCTGCACAGTAATTGCCATTGGTGGCATAGCAGATCACATACATTTACTAACTAGCTTTACCCCAACCTTAACTATATCTGAACTTATCGGCAAAGCTAAAGGTAGTTCATCCCATCTCATCACCCATGAAATTAAACCTAATGAATTTTTTAAATGGCAAGGAGGTTATGGAGTTTTTACAGTCAGTCAAAACAACCTAGATCAAATTGGTAACTACATTAGAAACCAACCTGCACACCATAATCAAAAAAACCTAATATCTCAATGGGAAATATAAAGCCCGCGCAGGCGGGCTTTGTTTGTATGGTTCCTCACCAGATGCGGGTATGCGCTATTTTAATAAATATGTTTTGTTTCAGCGCGATCGCTTTGATTTATTAACAAAAATATAATGATTCCTTAACATTTAAAATATCCTCCCTAAGATAATTCCGACTTCATTATTACTCCTACATTAGGATGATGTATTAGTTCAATTAATTAAGCAATACTTAAAACTATTAATAATTGTAACACTCGCTCAATAGCCTTTACCTGAAACAGAAATGAGCAATAAGACGAGCCGTTCTTTTATAGGTAAGTATCATCTATATAGTGGCGAAAAACTTCATTGGCTTCCCCTAATTTTTTACCTTTTAAAAGCCATTGTCCCCAACATTTTGTCATGGGTAATATTTTGTGGATTTTATGGATTTTTAATATCTCTACTATACTCTATAGATAGCCCAGTAGCATTGCCCGATGAAAACGGTTTTGTGACTCAAGCCGTATTAAGTTTTAACATTGGTTTAACGCTATTATTAGTTTTCCGTACAAATACTGCTCACGAAAGGTTTTGGGAAGGGCGTAAACTTTGGGGTGCTTTAGTGAATGCTTCCCGTAACTTAGCTCGTGATCTTTGGATAGTAGTTAAAGAAAACGACCAAAAAGATAGAGAAGAAAAAGAAGCAATACTAAGATTAATTATTGCATTTCCTGTCGCAATGAAACTACATCTTAGAGCCGAGCCTGTCAATCAACAATTAGCGGCTTTGATGCCTGAAACTCAATATTTACGGATTAGAGATACCCAGCATCCTCCGCTACAGATTGCTTTTTGGATAAGTGATTATTTGCAACATCAAAATGATATTAACCATCTTAATATTTATCAGTTAACTCGTTTACATAAATTAGTAGATGAATTAGTAGATATTTTAGGAGGCTGCGAACGAATTTTAAAAACACCCCTGCCCCTAATTTACACCATTCTCCTCAGAAAACTGGTATTAGTTTATTGTTTGGTATTGCCTTTTGAAATAGTAAAAGATTTACATTGGTGGACTGGTGTATTAACAGCCTTTGTCTCTTTTACCCTGTTAAGTATTGAACAAATTGGCGCGGAAATTGAAGAACCTTTTGGTCACGATCCTAGCGATCTACCATTGGATGTTATTTGTACTACTATCAGGCGCAATATTGAAGAATTAATTGCACTGGCTCCGATTAGCACTCGATCGCAAAGATGAAGCATTAGTAGAGAGCTTTTCAAGTTTCTATTGTGATGGTTTCTTTGAAATGAGACAATTGCACTTGTCAGTGTCTCCAGGAAAAATGGCAAGCAAACCAAAAATTATTGTCCTTGATGATGATCCAACTGGTTCACAAACAGTCCACAGTTGCCTACTGCTGACGCAGTGGGATGTAGATACCCTAAGTTTGGGGTTAAATGATGACTCGCCAATTTTCTTTGTGCTGACGAATACTAGGGCGCTGACTCTAGAAAAAGCGGCTGAGGTGATGCGAGAAGTATGTCGTAATTTGAAAAGTGCGATCGCATCCACCAATACCCAAGATTTTCTCATAGTCAGCCGTTCTGATTCCACCCTGCGCGGACATTATCCAGTTGAAACCGATGTTATTGCACAAGAATTAGGTGGATTTGATGCTCATTTCTTAGTCCCAGCTTTCTTTGAAGGCGGACGCTTCACCCGTGACAGTATACATTACCTCATAGTCAACGGTGTCCCCACACCTGTACATCAAACAGAATTTGCCCGTGATTCCGTCTTCGGCTATCATCACAGCTACTTACCAGACTATGTAGCAGAAAAAACTCAAGGTCTTATCCTAGCTAACAAAGTAGAACGCTTTTTACTTGCAGATATCCGTGCTGGTAGTTTAGAACGCCTCTTAAAACTGAATAATAATCAATGTGGCGTTGTCGATGGTGAAACTCAAGCCGACTTAGACACCTTTGCAGCAGATATTATCACAGCAGCAAGTCAAGGAAAACGCTTTTTATTCCGCAGTGCTGCCAGCATTTTAACCTCCCTTGCCAATTTGGGACAGCAACCAACACCTGCGGAGGAAATGTCTCAATATGTGCGAGGCGGGAGACCAGGGGCAATAATTGTCGGTTCCCATGTTAAAAAGACAACTGAGCAGTTAGAAAATTTACTACAAGAACCAGGTATAGTAGGCATCGAAATAGATGTTGCTCATTTAGTGGATGATTCCCCTGCACAACGCGCAAAACTACTATCACAAAACTTAGAAAGCATTCATCAAGCCTATAATTCTGGTAAAACACCCGTAGTTTACACTAGCCGCCAAGAACTAACATTTGACAACGTACAAACGCGCCTACAGTTTGGGGTAGCAGTTTCAGCTTTATTAATGGATATCGTGCAGGGTTTACCCTCAGATATTGGTTTTCTAATTAGTAAAGGCGGAATTACTTCAAATGATGTCTTGAGTACAGGACTTGCTTTAACATCGGCGCGGCTTCTCGGTCAAATTTTACCAGGATGTTCCATAGTACGCACACCCGCCAATCATCCACAATTTCCCAATTTGCCAGTAGTGCTGTTTCCAGGTAATGTAGGTGATGCTCATGCCTTAGCAACAGCTTTTCGGAGATTAAGTAATCACAGTTGAACATTAAACACTTATCATTAACTGCACTTAAATCCAATCTGTCACCGTGTACAGTATAATTAGTCGATTCGCAAGGATCAGCCCTAATAATTAATATGAATTCTGATTCTGCCCTGCCGTTACCTCAACCAAAAGTTGGGGAAAATCCTCCAACAGAAAATAGTCCTCTGCAAGTGCAATTAAAAACTGAGCAGGGGAAGCTACTGTTAATTCTGCCAACAGAAGCAGAAACATCTGCCCAGATAAATTGGCAGATATTTTGTGAGCAGTTAAAAAATCGTTTACAAGGAAACGATCGCTTTTGGCAATCCCAAATGCCCGTGCATCTGGTTGCTCAAGACCGACTTTTGGATGGGCGACATTTCAAAGCGATCGCGGATACATTAGGTAATGCTCAACTGCAACTGCAACGAGTTTACACCAGCAGACGGCAAACCGCCGTTGCTGCTGCCACTGCTGGTTATGCAGTCGAACAGCAAGTAGTTTTCTCATCTTTAAAAACTGCTGAGGTAAAGCCTGACACTCGTTTAAAAGATCCTTTGTATGTAGAAACAACAGTACGTTCAGGGGCAGAAATACACCATCCTGGTACAGTTGTTATTCTGGGAGATGTGAATCCAGGTGGAATCGTAGTAGCTGGTGGAGATATATTAGTTTGGGGGCGTTTAAGGGGAGTTGCCCATGCAGGTAGCGAGGGCAATTCAGAGTGTAGAATTATGGCGCTACAGATGCAGCCAACACAGTTGCGAATTGCTGATTATGTTGCTAGAGCGCCAGAAAAACCGCCATCTCAGTTTTATCCCGAGGTTGCCTACGTTACCACTGAAGGAATTCGCATCACTAAAGCCACTGATTTTTCTAAGACCCACTTGTTATCTAACTCATGAGTCGCATTATTGTTGTTACCTCCGGTAAAGGAGGGGTGGGGAAAACCACTGTTACAGCTAATTTGGGAATGACACTAGCCAAATTGGGCAGTTCAGTTGTCCTGGTGGATGCGGATTTTGGTTTGAGAAATTTAGACCTACTGCTGGGGCTAGAAAATCGAGTCGTATATACTGCCATTGAAGTCATCAGTGGTGAGTGCCGATTAGAACAAGCTTTAGTGAAAGATAAACGGCAGCCAGGACTAGCACTACTGCCAGCAACCCAAAACCGCAGGGCAGAAACTATTAACCCAAATCACATGAGGCAGTTGATTACGGCATTGGCTCAAATGTATGAGTACGTGCTGATTGACTGTCCCGCAGGGATTGAAATGGGTTTTAAAAATGCGATCGCCGCCGCCCAAGAAGCTTTAATTGTCACCACCCCAGAAATCTCTGCTGTCCGAGACGCAGACCGCGTTATAGGCTTACTCGAAGCCAACAACATCAAGAAAATTAACTTAATTGTCAACCGTTTGCGACCTGCAATGGTGCAAGCTAATGACATGATGTCAGTAGAAGATGTTCAGGAAATTCTAGCAATTCCTCTGATTGGGATTATTCCCGATGACGAGAAAGTGATTGTCTCCACTAATAAAGGAGAACCGCTAGTTTTATCTGAAACTCCCTCTTTACCAGCAATGGCAATTACTAATATTGCTCATCGCCTTAAAGGTCAACAGGTTGATTTTATTAACTTAGAACCTGGTAATGATTCTTTCTTTTCACGTATCCGCAAACTTTTGTGGTCTAAAATTGGTTAAGCTGCACCTGTTGTGCCTGTTTTAATGATTAGTGAACTTCTAGAAAGGCTCCTTCTTCGCTTTCAGGCTGATACCAGCCGCGAAAAAGTTAAGCGTCGCCTCCAACTGGTGATCGCTCAAGATCGTGCTGACCTGACACCGCAGATGATGGAGGCGATGCGTAAAGAAATCTTAGAAGTTGTGTCTCGCTATGTAGAAATAGATAGCGAAGGTTTAGAATTTTCCCTCGACAGTAGCCAAAGGTCAACCGCCTTAATTGCTAACGTGCCTATCCGCCGTATTAAAAATGAAACGGAAGAAGCATCTGAAATTAATGATGATATTCCTCTAGCAATTAGATCGCCAGAAACATCTCAAATTAATCAGGATATTCCTTTAGCAATTAGATCGCCAGAAGCATTGGAAATTAGCAATGATATTTCTCTAATTGAAAGAAAAGAAATACCTGAAAATAACCAAGATGCTTCTAAATAACAAGATTCAGAAGCAGAATATTATATTATGTCCGGTTAATTACTTATGATCGCAACTTGTATTTTAGGATTACTCACATTTGGTGTTCTAGGTGCAAGTTTGGTTTAGAAGCGCAGAGAACAGCAAAGAGCGGGCATCTAATTAGCGGGCGTGAAAATCCACTTAACCTGATGGCTGGTGATTGGTCATCGGTTATTGATAATTGTTAATTGTTCAAGTGCGATCGCCCGAAACGAGATCAAGTCAGCGTGGGCAGTCATTTCAATGGTACGCTTTAAAATAGCATTTCTAAATGTTAAGAGTGTTTTCCGTTATAAGGAAAGATAGCTTCACAACATAGGCGCAAGCATGGTCACCACCACAGAAAAAACAAATATTGGTCGCATTACCCAAATTATTGGGCCCGTTTTGGACGTTGAATTTTCTGCTGGCAAGATGCCACAGATTTACAACGCCTTAAAGATTGAAGGCAAAAACGAAGCTGGACAAGAGGTATCCGTTACCTGTGAAGTACAACAACTGCTAGGTGACAACACAGTGCGTGCAGTTGCCATGAGTACTACCGATGGCTTAGTACGCGGTATGGAAGTGGTAGACACTGGCGCTCCCATTAACGTTCCTGTTGGTCCCGCTACCTTGGGTCGGATCTTCAACGTACTCGGTGAACCCGTAGACAATCGAGGCCCCGTTAATAGTGAAGAAACTTTCTCTATTCACCGTTCGGCTCCCAAATTTACAGATTTAGAAACTAAGCCTTCCGTATTTGAAACTGGGATTAAAGTAATTGACTTACTGACTCCCTATCGACGTGGCGGAAAAATTGGTTTATTCGGTGGTGCGGGCGTTGGTAAGACCGTAATCATGATGGAGTTGATTAACAATATCGCTACCAATCATGGCGGTGTGTCCGTATTCGGTGGCGTGGGCGAACGCACCCGTGAGGGCAATGACCTTTACAACGAAATGATGGAATCTGGGGTTATTAATAAAGATAATCTCAATGAATCAAAGATCGCTTTAGTTTACGGTCAGATGAATGAACCACCCGGAGCTAGAATGCGTGTGGGTCTTTCTGCTCTGACAATGGCTGAATACTTCAGAGATGTCAACAAGCAGGACGTACTGCTGTTTATCGACAATATCTTCCGGTTTGTACAAGCTGGTTCTGAAGTATCCGCACTACTAGGACGGATGCCTTCTGCGGTGGGATATCAGCCAACTCTATCAACTGATATGGGTGACTTGCAGGAGCGCATTACCTCTACCACTGAAGGTTCAATTACCTCAGTGCAAGCAGTGTATGTACCCGCAGACGACTTAACTGACCCTGCACCTGCAACTACCTTTGCTCACTTGGATGGAACAACGGTGTTGTCTCGTGGTTTGGCATCTAAGGGTATTTACCCTGCGGTAGATCCTCTGGGTTCCACTTCTACCATGCTTCAACCAACCATTGTGGGTGGAGAGCATTATCAAGTTGCTCGTGCAGTACAATCAACCCTGCAACGTTATAAAGAATTGCAAGATATTATTGCAATTCTCGGTTTGGATGAATTGTCTGAAGATGACCGTGTAACTGTAGCTCGTGCGCGGAAGATTGAACGCTTCTTATCTCAGCCGTTCTTTGTAGCAGAAGTATTCACTGGTTCTCCTGGTAAGTATGTGAAGTTGGAAGACACTATCAAAGGCTTCCAAATGATTCTGTCTGGTGAACTAGATGCTCTACCAGAACAGGCTTTTTACTTAGTTGGCGATATCAACGAAGCGATCGCTAAAGCAGATAAGCTCAAGGGCTAATGGGGAATAGGGGCTGGGGACTGGTGAGGCTTGAAAAATTTTTCTTGGCTCACCATCACCACTCCCCAATCACTAATCACCAATTACTAACTAATCTATGACATTAACTGTTCGTGTAATTTCTCCTGACAAAACTGTCTGGGATGCAGCAGCCGAAGAACTCGTTTTACCTAGCACTACAGGGCAACTGGGTATCCTTACAGGTCACGCACCTTTGTTATCTGCGCTAGATACTGGTGTGATGCGTGTCCGCGATGGCAAAAATTGGGTAGCGATCGCTCTGATGGGGGGATTTGCAGAAATCGAAAACAATGATGTTACCATTCTCGTTAATGGTGCTGAACGTGGCGACAAGATTAATCTTGAAGAAGCCCGTACTGCTTACAACGAAGCCGAATCTCGCGTGAATCAAGTTCAAAGTGGTGGTAATCGCCAAGAACAAATTCAAGCAACTCAAGCTTTAAAACGCGCTAGAGCAAGGTTTCAAGCTGCTGGCGGTATGGTTCAAGTTTAAAATTGCGCCTTTTTGCAAGTTAAAAAAACTCCTCTAAAAATATTAGAGGAGTTTTTTATGGGAAAATTTGACAAAATTAGGGCTTACGCCAAGATCCCCCTAAATCCCCCTTAAAAAGGGGGACTTTGAATGAATTTTTCCCCCTTTTTTAAGGGGGGTAGGGGGGATCTTGGTTTCCAGCTTTCGCTGCATAATTTTTAAATTTTAAAAATTATCAAAATTACCCCTTGACTCTCTAGCTTAATGGAGGGTTTAAAGTATAAATGTGAGCTTGAATAAATTTACTTAATTAAGGAAAAGATGATGACATTAGAACTAACAGTTCCCAGTATGGCTTGTTCTGCTTGCGCTGAGACGATTACTAATGCGATACAAGGCATTGACGCTGCTGCTAAGGTAGAGGCTGACCCCAAAACTAAGCTAGTTAAAGTGGAAACACAACAACCAGAGAAGGTAGTGAAGGATGCGATCGCCTCTGCTGGTTATCCAATTTCGTGAACAATTAACAATTAACAATTAACAATTATCAATTATCAATTGCCTCACAACTTCAGTAGTAGGTAAGAAGATTGAATTGATAATTGATATTGGAGGAGTTTAAATGATAACTCAAAAACAGCTTTGGAGTAGTTTGATTAGTTTGGGGCTTTTTTTAGGAATCAATACAAGTGTCCAAGCTGTTGAGATTCCAATTAACAAAACTCAACAGTTTCAAAAGATTGAGCAACCTTTAGCACTAAAAGCAGGAGTAACCTTAGTAGGATTAGGCTTAATTAGCTTAGAGCTATGGTGGTTTTTATTCAGCAAAGCTAACGGTAAAAAAGTTTAGTAATTATTTTCTGGTTAAATAATATGGATACAACAACCTTGAAACTACAAGGAATGAGTTGTGCTGCCTGTGCTAACTCAATTGAAAAAGCAATTCAATCTGTTCCTGGCGTAGTTGAATGTAATGTTAATTTTGGTGTAGAACAAGCAACAGTTAAATATAATTCTCGCCAAATAAGTATAAAAGAAATTCAACAAGCTGTTGCTGATGCTGGTTATACCGCACAACCTTTAGAAGATATAGTAATAGGTGATGATCCTGAAGCAGATTCACGTCAACAAGCGAAGAAATTAAAACAAAAAGTAATATTTAGTGCGGTTATTAGTTTGGTATTAGTAGTAGGTTCAATACCAGTAATGACTAAATTGCATATTCCTTTAATACCTACATGGCTACATAATTATTGGGTGCAATTAATATTAACAACGCCCGTACTATTTTGGTGTGGCAAAAGCTTTTTTATAGGAGCATGGAAAGCTTTTAAGCGTCATGCTGCTGATATGAATACTCTAATTGCTCTGGGTACAGGTGCGGCTTATTTATATTCGCTGTTTGTTACTATTTTTCCTACAATATTAGGTTTAACAAACGATGTATATTACGAAACTGCTGCGGTTGTTATTACTTTAATATTGTTAGGACGTTGGCTAGAAAACCGTGCGAGAGGACAAACTTCAGATGCCATCCGTAAACTAATAGGTTTGCAAGCAAAGACTGCCCGTGTAATTCGGGGTAATGAAGAAATAGATCTGCCGATCGCAGAAGTAGTTGTTGGTGATGTGGTGTTTGTGCGCCCTGGTGAGAAAATCCCTGTTGATGGTGAAGTAATTGAGGGTGTTTCTAATGTTGATGAATCAATGGTTACTGGTGAAAGTATAGCTGTTAAAAAAAACCTGGTGATGAAGTAATTGGGGCAACAATTAATAAAACTGGGAGTTTTAAATTTCAAGCTTCACGAGTTGGTAAAGATACGGTTTTGGCACAAATTGTAAAATTAGTGCAAGAAGCACAAGGTTCTAAAGCACCTATTCAAAGATTGGCAGATCGGGTAACGGGTTGGTTTGTACCTGTAGTAATTGCGATCGCGATCGCCACTTTCATTATCTGGTTTGATTTGATGGGCAACCTCACAATGGCTTTAATGACTACCGTTGGTGTATTAATTATCGCTTGTCCCTGTGCTTTGGGTTTAGCTACACCTACATCTGTAATGGTAGGAACAGGAATTGGTGCAGAAAATGGCATCTTAATTAAGGGTGCAGATAGTTTAGAACTTGCTCATAAAATTAAAAGAATTGTCTTAGATAAAACTGGCACTTTAACTGAGGGAAAGCCGACGGTTACAGACTTTGTAAGTGTACATGGAACAGCTAATCGTAATGAAATAAAACTTTTAAGTTTAGCAGCCGCAGTAGAACGTAATTCTGAACATCCTTTAGCAGAAGCAGTTGTTAAATATGCTCAATCTCAGCAAGTAAATTTAGTAATTGCAGAAAAATTTGAAGCTATTGCAGGTAGTGGTGTTCAAGCTATAGTCTCAGACAGATTGGTACAAATTGGCACTCAACGCTGGATGGAAGAGCTAGAAATTGATACTAATGTAGCAACATTGTCAAGCAAATATTTACAAGATTATAAAACTGTTTGGGAAACTGCGGGTAAAACGGTGATTTGGATTGCAATTGATGGAGAAATTCAAGGTTTGATGGGAATTGCAGATACTTTAAAACTGTCTTCAGCAGCAGCAGTAAAAGCACTACAAAAGCTAGGTTTAGAAGTAGTAATGCTAACTGGGGATAATCGCCCAACAGCAGAAGCGATCGCACAACAAGTAGGAATTAGCCGCATATATGCCGAAGTACGCCCAGATCAGAAAGCTGCGATCGTCCAATCTCTACAAACACAGGGAAAAAATTCTGATTTAAAATCAATTGTGGCAATGGTAGGCGATGGCATAAATGATGCACCCGCATTAGCACAAGCCGATGTAGGAATTGCTATTGGTACTGGTACAGATGTTGCGATCGCAGCTAGTGACATTACCCTCATTTCTGGCGACTTGCAAGGTATTGTTACCGCCATTCAATTAAGTCGCGCCACCATGCAAAATATCCGCCAAAACCTCTTTTTTGCCTTCATTTACAACGTAGCTGGCATACCAATTGCTGCTGGTATTCTCTTTCCCTTCTTTGGTTGGTTACTCAATCCAATGGTTGCTGGTGCTGCAATGGCTTTTAGTTCCGTTTCTGTAGTTAGTAACGCCCTACGTTTGCGTAAATTTAAATCGTCTAGAGGATAATCTCTGAAAACAGGAACTTCCCAAAGTTCCAAAAAGAAATTTTTTTCTAGAGTAATTTAATGTGACTCTAAGCATAACCTTCTTGCAAGAAAAAAAGACTATGGCTTTAAGCCACATTAATGAGCAAAATTTAACTTTCTGGCTGACGCTTAGTACTTATATAGGTGCAGATACCTCTTTGGGACGACTTTATAAACTCACATACTTCTGTCACCAGTGGCGAGTCAAATTCTTCCTCTAACCTTGCTACAGCTTTTGGTAAAGTCAACTTAGACTGATACAAAACTTTAAAAGCTCGTTTAAGCGTTAATCTCTCCTCAGAACTAAATCCGGCTCGTTGCATTCCCACAACATTAAGACCCATAATTTTATTGAGGCTAACGCTGCGAGTTGTACAAAATGGCAGTACATCTTTATGTACCGCACATCCTCCCGACAGCATGGCAAGTCTTCCGACGCGAGTAAACTGATGTATTAAGCAGTTACCACTTATAAAAGCTTGATCTCCTACTTGAACATATCCAGCTAGTAATGCGCCATTAGCAATAATTACTCTATTGCCTACCTGGACATTATGGGCTACATGGCTAAAAGCCATCAGTAAGCAATTATTCCCTACACTTGTAACTGTGCCTAACTTAGTTCCACGATGAATGGTGACTCCTTCACGGATTACACAATTGTCACCAATTTTCACAAAGCTTTCTTCCTCTTTATATGCCAAATCCTGTGGTAAGTCTCCTAGCACAGCACCTGAATGAACCCGACAACCTTTCCCTAATGATGTGTAAGGCAGAATAGTAACGTGGGAGTTAATTACACAACCGTCTCCAATTTCAACATCGTTATCAATGTAGGAAAAAGCCCCAATAGTCACTTCCTTCCCTAGCTTGACACCATCTGCAATCACGGCAGTCGGGTGTATATTCATTTAAAATCCTCCCCTGGCGATATATTACTCAAACTTATAAAAATTCTTTCTTAAGATAGGCTGTAATTACAAGCTATTATTCAGAATTTCTAAGACTCGGAACTACCTTAAACTAGATTAAAGTAATAAGCTGCTTGATATACAGATTAAGTTCACTGTTGTGCTTTGTTACCTGTAATTTTTATCAGTCAATAGCAGGGAAGTCAACTAGGAACAAATATTTAACTCTGCCTTCCTATAGATAGAATGTAGCTTCCTAAACTAGATTTGTAGGGGTATGTGTAGTTAGTTATTGATAAATCGAGACAACCAAGTAGCGAAATACTAAAGCAATTTTTTGTATAACGATTAGCCATCAAATATTTTTTAGTAAATAGCTTTTTGGAGCCTAGCAAGCCAGGAAAATACATACCACCAAGGGTGTATAATTTATTTTTAATTTGAAGTTTTTCTGTCTCTTCAGTGAGAAGAGTGTGATAAATAATTTTACAGCCATAGACGGATCTATAATTAATCCAAACTCGATATTGTTAAGAAAGTTCAAAGGAAAAGCAATCATGAAACTTTCTAACGTATCTAAGGTTCTCGCAGCTAGTGTACTTGCAGCTAGTGTATCTATGTTACCTTTAAATCACCCCGCATCTGCTCAAAGTGATGCTGGTACATCTGGTAGTGGCAGCTATGGTACCACCACTCAAGATTCTACTACTCAAACTCAAAACACTGGCGATCGCGACTTTGATTGGGGCTGGCTAGGTTTACTAGGTTTGGCAGGTTTGGCAGGTTTGGCTAAGAAAAAGGAACAACCTGTTCGCTACCGCGAACCTGAAGTTAGTTCAACTTACAGACGTTAATGCGACTTTTGATTGGCTGCGTTTTAAGGGAATATAATTTTTAAAACTTCAGGATAAAGCTTTTTTACAGGTGGGCATTAAATGCCCACCTGTTGTTTTGTAAGTAATAAAAAAATCCCAATATTAGATATTATTTATTACTTAAATAACTTGCATTTATGATGCAGTTGCTTTCAATTCGTCTAGACGCGCTAAAACTTCGTTACTGTGAATAACGGGATTAACTCCAATATAGGTTTCCCGCAAAACACCCTTGGGATCAATGATAAAAGTATGACGCATGGAAACAAAGCCAATCCAAGAACCATAAGCTTTGCTCACTTTTCCATCGCTATCAGCTAACAAGGGAAATTTTAAACCTTCGGAATCACAGAATTTGGCGTGAGAATCTACTGAATCAACACTAACACCAATAATTTGAGCATTTTTAGCAATGTATTTAGGTAAGTCTTGCTGAAATTTTCGAGCTTCTATAGTACACCCAGATGTAAAATCCTTGGGATAAAAGTAAAGTACAACCCACTTACCGCGATAATCAGCCAGAGAAACTTTGCCTCTACCAGTATTAGTCGGTAGGGTAAACTCTGGTGCAGGTTTGTTGATGGTAGGTAGTTTTCCACCTAGCGCAGCAGCCTTTGGGGCAAAGTTAAACCAGGTAACTAAGGCAAGACAGCAAGCTAATAGGGTGCGAATAAAGATTCGGCGAGACATGGGTAATTAAAGTAAAGGCTGCTTAACATAAGTTAACAATTTTATCATTACTCAGTTTGCAGCCCTTATGTAGTAAACATTTAATTAAAAAGCCATCCTGGGGTTGAAACCGTAGGATGGCTAAGTAGCAAGTAATAACAGAAGTTAAAGGTTAGGATATGTCGAGATAGTATTACTTACAGCTTTGTTTTTGATTGGTAGTAAATTTTACTACCTGTATCTGCTACGAAATGGCAAGTTTTGAATGAATGCCAGAATGCTTGGAAGATTGACTTATCCGATTTGCGGTAGTAATCTCCTAAAATTGGTTTGATTGCCTCTGTTGCTGTCTTTAGATGATAGTGAGGCATATTTAGGAAAATGTGATGCGCGACATGGGTGCCGATATTGTGGTGAATATTATTGATAAACCCGTAATCGTGATCAATTGTAGATAAGGCACCTTTAAAGAAATACCAGTCTTTACCACGATACCAAGGAATATCTGGATCAGTGTGATGTAGGAATGTTACGAAGTCTAACCAGACTACAAAAATAATGTATGGTACGAGATAGTTTTTCAATAACCACAGAAAGCCCCATTGGTAGGTGAGAAACCCTAGTAAAACTACCATTGAAGTCCACCAGATAGTACTGGTGATGACATCCCATTTTTCTGAAGGACGGAACAAAGGGCTATTAGGATTAAAGTGAGATGCAGCTTCTCTTCCAGGGGAACGTTTAAACAGATAAAGAGGATAGGCAAACAGCAAGGCTATACCAAAGCGGAGGAATTTTTCCCACCAAGCCATTTGGTTATACTTGCTTTCTGTAACGGGATACCAGCTTTCGTCAGTATCAATATTACCTGTATTGTTGTGGTGGGTTCTGTGGCTAATGCGCCAGCCGTGAAAAGGAACAAGTATGGGTGTATGGGACAAATGCCCAATTAAATTATTCAGCCATTTCTTTTTGGAAAATGATCCATGTCCGCAGTCGTGTCCAACTACAAATAATGCCCAAAACATGGTTCCCTGCATTAACCAAAAAATTGGCCAGAAGTACCAAGAGTCTAAGTAATTGGCGATCGCATACAAAATACCAATAATTGATACATCCAGAAAGAAGTATGATAGCGATTTCCAAGTAGATGGTTCAAAGCAATATGCAGGAATTGCGGCTTTGACTTGCTGAAGGGTGAAGGGTGGTTCTAACGATTCTGTTGAATCTGTAACCTTAAGAAGTTGAGATTGCACTAAATTTCGGGTTTGACCTGAGAGTAGACCAATTGCATTATTCTATAGCTACACGATATATGCAATAACAAACACAATGGCTAATTAGTCAAGAGTAAACATACGGGGATCGTTACAAATCAGTTTAGAGTTTATACTGTGGAATTTTTCCTCTCCGATATAGTAGTGTGCAATGCCTTCGGTAGGCTACGCCAACTCCCTTTTTGCAGGTAAGTAAAATTTCAGATTAGCGATCGCACTTTTAAAGCATTCAAAAAGTAAATTCAAGAGATTTTAAACCGCAGATAAACGCAAACAAACGCAGATTTTTAATCTGTGTTGATAATTTTTTTTACCATGTTTGGGATACTTATATATTTTTGTTGATAATTGATAATTAAGTCAAAATCGCTCCACCCATTAATTTTTGATAGCGATAGTCCAACTCAGCTTGCAACAATGGCAATTTTTCTAAATTTCCATCTCTAAGAATAATTTTTTCTGCTGCATCTCGCGCTATTTGTAGTACTTCTTGATCTTCTACCAAACTTGCTAAGGCAAAATCTGCTAATCCAGATTGACGAGTACCCAAAACTTCCCCAGGACCACGCAACCGCATATCCATTTCAGCAATAAAAAAGCCATCCTGCGATTGTTCCAACACATTCAAACGTTGGCGTGCATCTGGAGTTGTACTGCTACTCATTAATAAACAGTAAGAACGATGAGAACCACGACCGACACGCCCTCGTAACTGGTGCAATTGAGATAACCCAAAACGTTCAGCATTTTCAATCATCATTACTGTTGCATTGGGTACGTCTACACCAACTTCAATAACAGTAGTAGAAACAATAATTTGAGTTTTGTTATCACGGAAAGCATTAATAACTTCATCTTTCTCAGCAGAACTCATGCGACCATGCAAAAGTCCTACTTGAAATTCAGGGAAGATGCTTTCTGAGAGATGTTGATGTTCATCAACTGCTGATCTTAAATCTAGTTTTTCTGATTCTTCAATTAACGGTAAAACAACATAAACTTGTCGTCCTTCCGCTATTTCACGACGAATTAAATCATAAGCATTGTTGCGTTCTTTCCCTGTTAGTGCAGTTGTATAAATTGCTTGTCTTCCTGGTGGTAATTCATCAATCTGACTAACATCTAAATCTCCATGCAAAGTTAAAGCTAAGGTGCGTGGAATTGGTGTGGCAGTCATGGTTAATACATGAGGTTGTTCACCTTTAGAAAGTAAACGCGCCCGTTGATGCACTCCAAAGCGATGTTGTTCATCAATTACTACTAAACCTAGTTTATGAAAGTTTACTGGATCTTGAATTAAAGCGTGAGTACCTACAAGTAATGATAATTCACCTGTTTCTAGTTGGGCATGAATTTGACGACGTTTAGCTGTTTTAGTAGATCCAGTTAATAGTTCTACAGGCAAATGTAGCAGATTAAACCAACTTACTAACTTGCGATAATGTTGTTCTGCAAGTACTTCAGTCGGAGCCATTAAAGCTCCTTGGTAGCCAGATTGAACGGCTGCTAAAATAGCAATTACTGCAACTACTGTTTTACCTGAACCGACATCACCTTGTACTAAGCGATTCATCGGTGTTGGTTTTTGTAAGTCGTTGAGGATGTCGTTTATTACCCTTTGTTGAGCGTTAGTTAGTTTGAAAGGAAGAATTTGTTCAAACTCTTCAATAAGTTTGCCAGCAGGAAGTAGAATGGCACTGTTTTGAACTTGACGTAAAGCCTGACGACGCTGTAGAAAACCTAATTGTAAGTAGAAAAACTCGTCAAAAACTAAGCGACGACGGGCTGCTTCTTTGGCAGCACTATCACTAGGAAAATGGATATTTGCGATCGCATCCTTTAAACCAACTAACCCATATTGGTTGCGGATCACCGATGGTAAAGGGTCTTTGAGTTGTGCTGCGGCTGGTAAAACAGCCGTCACAGCTTGGCGCACCATATCAGCAGGTACTCCCTCTGTGAGGGGATAAACTGGCACTACTCGACCAATATTTAGTGAGTCAATAGTATCTTCTGGATGTGCTAAAACTTCTATTTCGGGATTATCTAAAGTTAAACCATACTTATTCTTTTTAACTAAACCAGATGCAGCAACTATTGAACCTGATTCATAGCGTCTTTTTAAAGCTTCTTGCCAACCACGATTGCTATAACGGTTGCCTGCAAAAAACCGACTCAGCTTAATTCTACCGCTTTGGTCTGTAATCACTAACTCTAAAATGGTTAATTTGTTATTTTTCTGGGTTGTGAAGCAGTTACAACTTTTGATTTTGCCGACAAGTGTGACTGTTTCGCCTGCTTCTAGTTCAGAAATATTTACCTGACGCGCATAATCAATATGGTCGCGTGGGTAGTAAAAAAGTAGGTCACGAACAGTATATAAATTCAGCTTTGTAAGATACCCGCCCTTTCTTACCCCAATTTCTGCCACATTTGCTAGTGGTTGGTCAAGGCTAAGGTTAGAGGAATATCCACTGTTTGCTTCTGAATTGGTTTTAACTATAGGAGTTGTAGGAGGCTGTTTAACCTGAGTTTTTGATTGTTGGTTATACATCTTCTCCCCTGCGCCCCTACGCCCCTGCGCCCCTGCGCTTCCCTGCTCAATTTGCTGGATAAATTGGCTAGCTTCTGCTACTAAATGTTGTCTCTCTAAAAGTGTTAGTTGAGGATAACGTGCAAATTGACTAGCCATTTCTTGCCATCGGCGGCGTTCCAAGGCAGTTATTACTGTTGGTGTTTGACCGAAGCTAAGGCAGAGAAACTCACTAAAGCGATATTGTTTGCCTACTAAATCAGTGAAGCCATATTCAGCTTCTACTGATAAAGCTTTTTGTAATCGCACCCAGTCTGGTGATTGTGTCATAAACAATTAGCGTGATTAATTATTGCAAATTCTGACTCCTCAGTTTCCAAACAGGTTGATTAAACTTCTTGCATAAGTCGATATTTGTATTTCATCTGCGTTTATCTGCGTTTATCTGCGGTTAATTTTAATTCTGAAACCCAAACAATAATTTTTATAAGAAGCCTATTCTTCAAACCAACTGCTACGCCATGCTGCTTCTGCTTCAGCAATAGTTCGTTCTCGCTGTTTTTTGTGATACTCACGCCTGAGTGTGCTTAAGCGAGATGAAAGGTGGCGAATTTGGTTACGATTAGCCATTGCTGAGGTATCAGCAAACTCAATTTCCGATAAGCGCAGGCGAATAGCAAGGATTTGGGTTATTTTTGCGCTTTCCGGTTCTTGGGGGTTTTCTGTTTCCATCACCAAGTTTAAAAGATTAGGTTGCCCAAGCACATTTTCACCAGATCCATCAGCTTGGGCTGCAACTTCTAGAACTTCTTCAGGTAGCTGAGGCGGTAATATTTCAGATTGTTGTAAGAGGCGATTGCTATTACGTGATAGCTGGTGGAGGGTTTGAGCGATCGCTTCTTCTAATTTTTCGATCCTATTTCCTAGTTGTTCTGGGTTAGTTATTGGGGTTGGAGTGTTAATAGTATTGGCGATCGCATTTGTATCATCACTCTCACTTTCCTGCCCTGCTGATGATGAAACATTTTCTACCAGTAAAGGCAATTGTGTTTGAGCTTTTTCTGCCATTTCCCTGAGCGATTTCTGAAGTTGTTGGCGTTGGGAAAATGGCAAACGCACAAATGCGTCAGGGTATCCCTGTGTACAGATATGATAACTAGCTAAAATTAGTTGCTGCCGTACTGCTTGCCCCAGAGATTCCAGATAGGTAGAGTAGTTACTGTCAAATTCTGCTGCCAGAGTTGCTACAACTTCCCCTAGCACTACTAAGTCTTTCTCAATTCGCTCCAGTGTTCCTGCCATAACTATTAAAGGTATACAGATGTACTACCATACTTTAGAATAGCTCTAAAAAAAAGACAGGTCTCCCCGTTGAGTTGACCTGTCTTTCAGCAGACACTCCAGACAGTGCCTTTAATCAGTGAGAAGAGCAATTACTGGTTAGCACCCATTTGAGCAGCTACTTCTTCAGCAAAGTTGCTTTCTTGCTTTTCAATGCCTTCACCGAGTACAAAGCGGACAAAGCGACGCACCTGAATATTTTCACCAAGTTGAGCAATAGTTTGTTTAACTAACTCTTCTACAGTGATATTTTGATCCTTGATGTAAGGCTGATCCATCAAACTCATATCTTTCAGGCGTTTTTCAATCCGACCTTGAACGATCTTTTCTTTGATGTTATCTGGCTTGTTAGCTAAATCGTCTTTACCCATCTCAATGTCTTTTTCCCTCTGGATGAAATCCGCAGGAATGTCATCTACCTTGACATACTCAACATTGGGACAAGCAGCAATTTGCATTGCTACACTCCGCACTAAAGATTGGAAGGCTTCGTTACGACCCACAAAATCAGTTTCACAGTTGACTTCTACTAAGACACCTACTCGACCGCCTGTGTGGATATAACTGCCCACCAAACCTTCTGCGGCTACACGGGCGCTTTTCTTACCAGCACCAGTGATTCCTTTTTGCCGCAGCCATTCCATAGCTTTAGAAAGGTCACCCTCAGTTTCTTTGAGAGCTTTTTTGCAGTCCATCATGCCTGCACCTGTTTTGTCGCGCAGTTCCTTGACGACCTTTGCCGATATTTCCGCCATTTGCCTCTTTCCTGTTGTTCCTACTAAATAATTGATGCCTACAACATTAAATTATTCTTCGGTTTCTTCGTCATCTACTGGATAATCGCCAGTGAGTTCTTCGTACTCCGCGTCTTCGTCAGAGCCTTCGTAATCTTCATCTTCGTATTCTGCTTCTAACTCACCATGACGACCTTCATAGATAGCATCAGCCAATCTGCCAATTATTAGCTTGATTGAACGGATAGCGTCGTCATTAGCTGGGACAGGAATATCAACTACATCTGGGTCGCAGTTAGTATCCAGCAGGGACACAATGGGAAGTGATAACTTCTGGCACTCCAAAACCGCGTTGTATTCCCGTTTTTGGTCTACAATCAACACAATGTCGGGTACTTTACGCATATTTTTGATGCCGCCCAAGTATTTCTGAAGCTTTGCCATTTCCCGACGTAGAACTGATGCTTCTTTTTTAGGCAACAAATCAAGTGCGCCAGTTTCTTCACGGCGTTCTAGATCTTTTAAGCGTTCTACCCGTGTTTTAATCGTAGTCCAGTTAGTAAGCATTCCACCCAACCAACGTTGGTTGATATAGGCAGCACCACAACGGGAAGCTTCTTGAGCGATAATTCCAGCAGCTTGACGCTTTGTACCAACGAACAAGAACTTTTTGCCTTGTTCAGCAGCAGTACGCATATAACTATAAGCTTCTTCCATCAACTGGGCAGTCTGCACCAAGTCAATGATATGTACACCATTACGAGAGGTGTAGATGTAAGGAGCCATTTTAGGGTTCCAACGGCGGGTCTGATGCCCGAAGTGAACCCCTGACTCCATCATTTGAGCCAAAGAAACAACAGCCATTATATTTCTCCTTTCGGGTTAATCCTCCATCCAGGCGCATTTCAAGAATTTGAAACACCCGAAAATCTGGATGTGCGAATTTAGACAACATTATTAAGCTAACACAAATAAGCTTATTTTGTTTTTAGAGATTTTGGTTAACTAGATTAACTCTGCTCCTGGTACCAAGAGGAAATCTGTTACTCCTGGATTTTTACCACACTGAGTAAGTAAAGTTGTAACTTGTCCTCGATGATGGGTTTGATGGTTGAAAAAGTGAACAGCTACGTGCCATAAGGGAAATACGCATTCTCTAGTTTGAGTAACGCTGGTAAATTTGAATGGTGCAGCTAGTTGTTCATCAGTTAAAGAATTAACCCACGCTTTAATTTGTCTATCAGTATCAATACGAGCTTCACGTAACTGTGTAAATTCAGCATAGAGTTCTTGGTCTAAAGATTGAACTTTAAACTGTTGATTTAAAAATTTTCCTAACCAAACTTTGTCAGCTAATAATATATGGTTGAGAGTTCCATGAATAGAACCAAAAAAAGCTTTACGATCTTCTTTGCGAATGGCATCAGGAAGTGATTCGCAAACTGTATATATCTGTTCGTTCATCCATTGATTGTACTCAGACAGCCTTTGAAAGTAGTTAATTGTATTCATTGTTTTGGCGATCGCATCTCAGCTTTAACAAACTTGAAATATAGGTAAAACCTTTAAAGTTTAATTTCACCTGCATCTAACTGGCGCTATGGTTTGGGCAGATCCTTGAGCATTGTCAGATCTACATAACTGGCATCTTTAGCATTGCCAGCTTTAAGAGAAAAAGGTAAATCTGGCTCTCCTAAATGATTTAATACTAATACAGCAGCAGAAAAATCTTGGTTTTGAGTGTAGTCATTAAATGTAATAATTGTTGGTAAACTTGCTTGATTGGCTGATTGCAATCCATGATTAGAGTCTTCTATAACTATACAGTCTTGAGGTTGCAAGTTCATTTGCTGCAAGACATAGTAATAGATATCTGGTGCTGGTTTTTTCGCAGGAACAATATCGCCAGCAGCAATTATTTCAAACCAAGAAGAATCTAGATTATTTTCTAATAAGCTAATAACATTGGGTAAGGCGCTAGTAGTTGCGATCGCTAACCTTATTCCTGCGTTATGTGCTTCTTGAATTAATCGCTTTACTCCTGGGCGCAAAGGAATAATCCCTTCAGATAATAACTGGCGATAATGCTTAATTTTATTGGCGTGTAAATCAGCAATAAAATTATCTGAGGGAATTGAAAAATTAGGACAATATTGCTTTATATAAAAGCTAATTCGTTCTTTTCCACCAGCTACAGATAGCAGTTCGCCATATAAATCAACAGACCAATCCCAATTTAAACCAGCTTCAGCAAAAGCACGATTAAAAGCAACCCGATGTCCATCGCGCTCGGTATCTGCTAAAGTACCGTCAACATCAAAGATCAAAGCACGCAATTTAGTCATATTACAACCCACTTAGTTACTTGCAAGCTATGTTGTAATCTCAGGTGTCACGGGCAAAATAGGTTTCACCTCAGCATTGAGAGTAACAAAATATAACTCTATATTGAGTTGGGGGTAGCGATCGCGTATTTCCCAATAAGCTTTATTTAAATACTCAGCATGAACTTGTTGTTCTCTAGCCGGATCATTACTCAACTCTGGGTCAATTTTATCCGTATAAGCGCCGCAGTCTTGGTGATCGAGAATAATCACTTTTTGAATATGGTGCAACCGATAAGCTAAATCTAATTGATCCCAAAAAGCTTGAGCATCTGCTTGGTGGGGAACACCACTTAATGCTAAGGAAGCACCCGCAAGTGCAGTAAAATCATATTGATTACCTAAGTTTTGCAGGGATAAGAAATAGCGTTCTGCTTCTAGGATGCGAAAGTCAATGCAGCTAAGAACTAAAGCTTTGGGGGTTCTTTCTGCTTTAGCAGGTTGTGCATTTGAGAAGATAGCTAGAGAAATAGCTCCTGGTAGAAGTGACTTTAGCAAATGACGGCGGCTGATGCCAGCACAAGTACGGCAGTTTTGATTGTGGTTCATGGAACCTATTATTCCAGTAGATCCGGAAAATGTCTTTAATATTAAGGCTTGGTTATGAAAAGATCATTTAGTCATCAAGTTTCACTAAAATTTGCCCCAGAATTTCAAGAACATCGTCAAGATGCTTCTGCTATATTGCTGACACCCGACAAACATCTTTGGTTAGCCTCAGATGAAACTACAACGATTGAGTGTTTTTCTTGGAATGGTAATCAATCTTTTGATAACCAACGTTCATTTAAAGTCTCAAATTTTATTGATTTGCCAGAACCAGATGACCAAGAAATTGATATAGAAGGTTTTGATTATGATAATTCTTATCTTTGGTTAGTTGGTTCGCATAG
Source organism: Crinalium epipsammum PCC 9333 (assembly GCF_000317495.1). Lineage (GTDB taxonomy): Bacteria > Cyanobacteriota > Cyanobacteriia > Cyanobacteriales > PCC-9333 > Crinalium > Crinalium epipsammum. The sequence goes on along the minus strand of NC_019753.1, from coordinate 2,409,366 downwards.
TTGGAAACGCAAAAAGCCAAAACCTGATAAAAGCGATCTAAAAAATATTCAAAGACTAGCTACAATTGCTACAGAAAAAAATCGCTATATACTAGCGCGTATTCCTTTAGTCAAAGGCGAACTATATAAATCTTGTCAACACCCAGACAATCCTAATCAACAGCTAAATGCTGGAAGGTTGCAGTTGACAAAAACTGGGAATTTATTAACAAAAGTATTAAAAACTGATGCCCATTTAGGAATGTTTGTTTCTTCTACTGTTCCTAGCAAGGATAATGGATTTGATATTGAAGGAATAGCAGTTAGCAAAAATAAAGTTTTGCTGGGTTTGCGAGGTCCTGTTTTGCGGGGTTGGGCAATGATATTAGAGTTAGAAGTTGCAGAAAGTAGCCCAGGTATATTAACGCTAAATAGCATTGGGGAGAATAGGCAACAATACAGGAAACATTTTGTTGATTTGAAGGGTTTGGGTGTTCGGGATTTATGTTTTGATGGCGAAGATTTGTTAATATTAGCAGGTCCAACGATGGATTTAGATGGACCAGTTAAGGTTTTCCGCCTTACTAATGCTCGGAATCTTCCCAACAATACTTTATTCAAACCCGATTTAGTGATGAATTTGCCTTATGGAGATGGTGAGGATCATGCTGAAGGAATGACTTTGTTTGATGCGATCGCAAAACAGCATTCCTTATTAGTCGTTTATGACTCACCAGCCCAGACGCGACTCAAGGGCGAATCCGAAGTTTTGGCAGATGTTTTTAAGTTGCAGTGTTGAGTTTTATGTTGACTGATTGAGATGAAGGGTAGACAACCTTAAAGATTAGTAGAAATTGCTTGTACTGGACAGGTAGGGATACACTGTTCGCAGACAATGCAGCGCGATCGCGTAAAATTTAGTTTAAATGTTGTTGGTTCTAATGTTAAGGCTTCTGTAGGGCAAACACCAGTACACAAACCGCAGTGAACACACACTTCTTCATCAATTAAGATATCACGGCTGGCTAGAGAAACATTGATGCCTTGCGATCGCATCCACTCAATTGCGCCATCCAACTGATCGATATCACCCAATAATTCCACTACCAGCGTACCTACCTGATTTGGTGCAACCTGCGCCCGAATAATATTTGCAGCTACGTTAAAATCTTTTGCCAGTCGATAGGTAACTGGCATTTGAACTGAACTTTTAGGAAAGATGAGTGTTACCCGTTTTTTCACAGTAGAGCCAGTGAGGACTAATGATTGCTTAGACTAAAACTAAGTGATAACTTCATTTTAAGAAAAATCTCCGATGGCTGTGAATTCACCCCAATCAACTGTAACTCCCCAAAATCAGTCGAAATCTAACGGGGGAACCCGAATTAGAAATTTTTTGATCGCATTAGTTGCGATCGCACTCACTGTTGCTCTATTTCTAGGATTCCGTACTGAGACACCTACAGGCGTTCTCGAAGCTTTAGCAGCAGAAGCCACACCAATAGAGGTTGCTATGAGTAACGGTAAACCAACACTGATGGAGTTTTATGCTGACTGGTGTACCAGTTGTCAGGCAATGGCTCCAGATATGGTAGAACTTAAACAGCAGTACGGCGACAAGCTGAATTTTGTGATGTTAAATGTGGATAACAATAAGTGGTTGCCAGAAATCAGCCGTTATCGGGTAGATGGTATTCCAGATTTTGTATTTATGAATAACAAGGGAGTTGCGATCGCTCAAAGTATTGGGGAGCAACCACGCCCTGTGATGGCAGCAAATTTAGAAGCTTTAATTGCTGAACAACCACTGCCTTATATTCAGTCTGCTGGACAAATTTCGCCATTTCAACCACCTGTAGCTGAGAAATCTAATTCTGAAGATCCTCGCAGTCATGGTAGCCAGGTGCAATAAGAGATTAAGAGAGATTTAACCGCAGATAAACGCAGATAAACGCAGATGGAATACAAGATTTATCTGCTTATGCAGCAGGTTTATTATTCATCGCCATGAAAGTTTCGCTCAGGCAATCATAGGATATTCAAGTTGTTGAATCATTCTTTTTGCTGCTACTAAATCGTAAGGAAAAGGTGGTTTCATGGGACGATAATCTCTTGCTTCTGGTGAACCATGATGTAGCAGCGCATTTACTAACATACAGGGTTCTGAACTCAGGTTGATTGCTCCATGCGGCACATAAGGGGGAATGCTTACCACCATCGGTTGCTGTTCACTCATAGGAATGTATTGATAACGTCGGTTGTGCAACACTACTAAGACAAAACTACCGCGCACTACTAATAATTGGTCAGTTTGAAAGCGATGGACATACAAATCTTCAATTGTTTGTGGTGGAATTTGTACTAGCATCGTTTCGTGACTTGACTGAGGTGTATAAAACTCAGCCATACCACCTTTTATTGAAGATAACGGGCGGATTTCGATTCCTTTGATTAAACTCATATTCAGCATCCTAAAATTTAAAGCTTATTCTTTAAATCTAGGAAGCTGAATTGTAAAAAGTTGTTACTATTGCAACAAATAAGCGTCTAACGGTGATATATGCACCCAAGGATAGAGGAGCGATCGCTTACCCCTGCAAAGAAGCTTTTAAACTGCTGGGTTGTGCTAAATTACCCTGTAAAATTACACCGCGATCGTTATTGGATAAATGACGCAGCAGCTTATAAATTGCTTCAACTTGATCGGGTTGTCCAGCTTTTTCGGCTATTTCGGATAAAGATAAAGAGGCATTTTCTTTTAAAACCTCCATAACCTTTTTCTGCAAATCTAGAATTTCTGCGGCGGCTTTCTTACCTGCTTCTACCCCTGGTTGATGGTAAGCATTGATGTTAACCATAAAGCCATAAAATCCTACAGCCCTCTCATATAAAGCAATTAACGCCCCAACTGTACGGGGATTTACTTGTGGAATTGTGACAGTAATTGAATCACGTTTTTTTTCGTAAAGTGCTTGGCGAGTTCCTTGTAAAAATCCTGATAAATAATCTCCTGATGTCACACCAGGATCTATTTCTACAGATGAACCTTGACGATCTTCTAAAACTTCAATGAATGTCATAAAAAAGTTTGGTACTCCCTCTCGCAACTGCTGTACATAAGCGTGTTGGTCTGTTGAGCCTTTATTGCCATATACAGCAATTCCTTGGTAAACAATATTGCCGTCTAAATCTTTTTCTTTACCCAGAGATTCCATCACTAACTGTTGCAAGTAGCGGCTAAACAGTAGCAAGCTATCTTTGTAGGGTAAGACAACCATATCTTTTTCACCCCGACCATTACCAGCAAAGTACCAAGCAAGAGCAAGTAATGCTGCGGGGTTGGTTTTGAGATCCGGCTTGCGGGTAGCAATATCCATTTCTTTTGCACCAGCTAACATCTCGCGGATATCAATTCCTTGCAAAGCTGCTGGTACAAAACCGACTGCTGAAAGTTCTGATGTTCTACCACCTACCCAATCTGGCATCGGAAATGTTGCTAACCAATTTTCGGATGTAGCAACGTTGTATAATTTGCTACCTGTACCAGTAACAGCAACAGCATGGGCGCTAAAATTAAGGTTTTGCTTGGCGTAAGCATTTTGCACTTCAATCATGCCGTTACGAGGTTCTGGTGTACCTCCAGATTTAGAAATGACGATTACTAAGGTGCGGTAGAGGCGGTCTTTGAGTTTGCTAAACAGGCGATCAATACCTGCGGGATCTGAGTTGTCAATGAAGTGAATATCTAGGGGAGCATTATCTGGTGCTAGTGCTTCAGCAACAAACTCAGGTCCGAGTGCAGAACCGCCGATTCCTATTGAGATAATGTCTGTAAACTTTCTCGCGTCGGGGGGATGAATTTCCCCGCTATGAATTTTACTGACAAATGCTTCAATTTGTTCAACGGTTTCAATAATTTCTTGTTTGATTTCTGGTGTAGGTGCTAATTCAGGGTTACGGAGCCAATAGTGACCAACCATGCGGTTTTCATCTGGGTTGGCGATCGCACCTTTTTCCAGCGCGTCCATCTCCTTAAAAGCTTTGTCCAGCTTGGGTTGCATTGCCGCGACAAAACTATCATCAAACCGCATCCGGCTGATATCGAGATAAAATTCTAATCCTTCGTGATAGTAAAGCCAATCTTGATAACGTTGCCAAAGTGCAGCAGCATCCATAAGCAAACCTCAATATGAGAGCATTTAACTGTCAGTTTAAGCTTGAAATTGGGCGCTAGATGTCGGGTTTGGGCAAAACTCTTAAGAATTTAACGATATGACCTGTGACTTCGATGCCGATTAAGTATTGATCGACGCTAAAACGGTAAAATATGGCATCCGCACTGATGCGATGTAGTTCTGGCAGGTCTTGAATTTGATTGAACTGCATGAACTCGTGAAAGACGAATTTATAAATCTGCTCATAAGCAGCAGACTCCAAGTTTTGAAGGTCTTGTAGAAAAGACCTAGCGTAGCGCACTTCTAATTTCACAAAATCTCAACTGTTTTAAGCTCTAATGAGCTAAAAATAACTTTTTTAAAAGTGTAAAAATTGTAACGCTTCCTCACGGCTTAACGTATCTCCAGGTTGAACATTTTGCCTAGATTGTTGGATAGCTTGGAGAATATACAGGTCATAATATACCCCTTGCATAACTTTCCAGGCATCTTCTAGGTTTTCATCAGGTATTTGATCAATCAAGTCAGACAATTGTGAGATTAAATAATCTAATCTACCTGCGATAAGTTTCATGGTTAAAAGATTCTAGTTAACTCAGCAATTATGATGTCTTCATGTGATGGGAAATACTGGCTGATACTACTGCTGCGGTACAATCCGAATGCTCTGTGCAATCAAGCAGGTTGGGCAGGGTAGGTTGTTAATGTTTGTGCGATCGCAGTTCCATCACTCAAGGCAATGGTTAATTATCTCGTTTTTCTGGCAATTTCTACAGCAACTTATGCTCTATTTGGCTTAGGGCTAAATTTACAGTGGGGCTACACGGGACTAATTAATTTTGGACACGTTGCTTTTATGACTGTGGGTGCATATACCACAGTTTTATTGAGTTCGCAAGGTGTACCTTTGTTAATTGCGGTAATTATTGGTTCCTCTATAGCAGCACTATTAGGGCTATTAATTGGTTTTTCAACTTTGCGGCTACGGGAAGATTATCTAGCAATTGTGACTATCGGCGTTGCTGAGTTAATCCGTTTGGTGGCACTAAATGAGGAATGGTTAACTAAGGGTGCTTTTGGTGTACAAGGTTATCCACTGCCACTAGGCAATTTTAACCCTAACTTAGTCGGTAAGTTGGTAATGATTGCGGTACTGACTTTGATAACTGGGTTGGCTTTGTGGCGGTTATGGTTATGGGTTTGGAGTAAGCCACAAGCAAATAAGGCGGAAGAAAAAGTAAGCTCACAACCTGCAATTTCTAGGCTGATTTTAGGAATTATTAATTTAGTTTTGTGTGTAGCAGTTTATATTGCTGGTGTTACCGCGCTATATGACTATACCTATAAAGCTGGGTTGATGTTGTTGTCGCTGGTAGTATTAGCACTGGTTTACTGGGGTTTGGAAAGGTTAGTGCGATCGCCTTGGGGTAGAGTACTAAAAGCTATTCGCGAAGATGAGCAAATACCCAAAGCTTTAGGGAAAAATGTTTTTTGGTATAAACTGCAAGCTTTAATGCTGGGTGGTGCAATTGGTGGACTTGCTGGTTCTTTCTATGCTTGGCAATTAACCACAGTTTACCCGACAAACTTTGAACCCATAATTACATTTAATGCTTGGACAATTGTGGTTTTAGGTGGTGGTGGTAATAATTTAGGTACGTTGTTAGGAGCAGTGATCTATTGGGCGTATGATGCTGGAACTCGCTTTATCCTGCCTAGCATTGTGCATCTTGATGATGCTCGTTTAGGCGCATTTCGGATTATGGTAATTGGTTTAATTTTAATGGTACTGATGATCTGGCGACCTCAAGGTATTTTGGGTAAAAAGGAGGAACTCACTCTTGGTAAATAATTCATCTATTCCACCTCAAACAGAAACGACTCTTCAAAATTCAGCGAACAGACTACAAATTGAGCGAGAATTGGATAATTCTTTACCCGCTAATTCTCAACCTTCACCTTTATTAGCGGCAAGTGGACTTTGCAAAAATTTTGGTGGGTTGAAAGCAGTCGATGATGCGGAAATTCAAGTTAAAAAAGGCAGCATTACAGGTTTAATTGGTCCCAATGGTGCTGGTAAAACGACATTTTTTAATCTGCTATCAAACTTTATTCATCCAGACAAAGGGCGGGTAATTTTTGATGGAGAACCTATTGAAAATATGCGTCCTTACCAAATTGCTCAAATGGGTATGGTGCGAACTTTTCAGGTAGCGCGGGTACTTTCTCGGTTATCTGTAGTTGAGAATGTCATGCTAGGCGCTCAAAAACAAACAGGGGAAAACTTTTGGCGGGTGTGGTTTCAACCTCATGTAGTGGCGCAAGAAGAAAAGCAGATTAGAGAACGAGCAATGGCTGTTTTAGAATCTGTGGGACTGGCGCATAAGGCACAAGATTACGCTGGAGCGCTGTCTGGAGGGCAGCGTAAGCTGTTGGAAATGGGGCGGGCGTTGATGACTAACCCTAAGCTGATTTTGTTGGATGAGCCTGCGGCTGGGGTGAACCCGAAGTTGATTGAGGAAATTTGCGATCGCATTATGTCATGGAACCGTGAAGGTTTAACTTTTTTAATCATTGAACACAATATGGACGTGATTATGTCCTTGTGCGATCGCGTTTGGGTATTAGCAGAAGGTCAAAATCTTGCTGCTGGTACTCCTGCGGAAATTCAGACTAATTCGCAAGTTCTTGAAGCTTACTTAGGGCAATAAACTCTCACAATGTTAATTAATTTTTAATTACCCTATAAGTAGTGCGGGCATCTTGCCCGCTTATTACTTTGGGGAAGTGCAACTTTTAAAAAGGATAATTGCTAAGGGTTAACGTTACCATCAGGCATGGTTGCGTTCTTAAAAATTGCATCCATTATATGGGCGCTACTGATTTCTGCCCTAACTAAATTTGAATTAGTCAGATTCGCTCCCTCTAAATCTGCCTTAGCTAGATAAGCATCAACCAAATCCGCATCAGTTAAGTTAGCTTTACTGAGATTTGCCCGACTCAAATCCGCTCTATTTAACCTAGCCTGACTCAAGTTAGCACCACTAAGGTTAGCTTGAGCCAGCTTAATATCAGGCATGGTTGCAGCCCGCAAATCTACGCCCCTAAGATCACCGTTAATTAAAATTACCCGCTCTAATCTGGCATTAGCCAAGTTAGCACCGCTTAAATTTGCTTGTGTGAGGTTAGCCTCAGTAAGAAATGCTCCTTTGAGGTTAGCTTGACTCAGATTAGCGCCGCTTAAATCTACGCCCCGCAGGTTAACTTCGGCAAGGTTAGCACCGCTCAAGTCAACCCTAGCCATATCTGCACCACTTAAATTTGCACCCCGCAAATCAGCTTTGTGTAACTTTGCACCTCGTAAAGTTGAACAATAAACTCTTTTCTCTTCACGTAAGTTAGCCCCGCGCAAACAAGCGCCAGTCAGGTTTGCCCCACTTAGATCAGCGTCGCGCAGATCTGCTTCCATCAAGTTAGCATCTAATAAATTTGCCAATGTAATGTCTGCACCACGTAAATCTGCACCTTGTAGTCTGGCACCATGCAAATCTGCATCATGCAGCATTGCACCCCGTAAATCTGCCTGAATCAAATTAGCGCCACTCAATTTTGAACCCGTTAAATTTGCTTTATACAGCTTTGCTCGATTGAGGTATGCAAAAATTAAGCTGGCACCATGTAGGTCTGCTTCAACTAAGGCTACACCAATCAAATCGGCACAAAACAAGTTGACACCGCTTAAATTGACACCATTAAAGTTTATTTCGCCTGCTGCATAGCGCCGAAGCAGTTCGTTAGCATCCATATCCTCAACCTCTTAACCAGCGTCATCTGACAAGTATTCACAATTCATTTCTTTTATTAATTCGGTAGTGCAAGCGGTCAAGAGTGCGGTAGTTCATTAATCAGGCTATTACTAATAGTTTTATATATTACTTTTGTTTTTGCTCCATTATTGTATCTAGTACAGCGACATTAATGAGCAACTCAAGCATAAACAGAGTTTACCCATTTGAATGATAAAATTAGCAATACCCTCCAAGCACGAGCGCAGGGGTGAAAAGCCTGTTAATAAATAGGTTATAGCTAGGAAGTATTTTATTTGCTCAGTCGAATGTAATAAATATACTTTCAACTTGCCTGTTTGCCAACACCTTTACTGATAACTCAGATTGTTCATAATTAAATTCAACTTAGTTATGGCAGAATTTGATACCGACTATAGGCTGATATTAGGAAAATTCTTCAAAATTTACTTAAGCAAACTTCATCTTGAGATTAACTACTTAATTTTTACAGACTATGAAGGTGAAAATTGACAGGTATTATCTTCATCATTAAAGTCTACGTTTTTAGAATTATTTGAATTGATTTGATTAAAATTGCCTAGAGTCACAGCACTGTTATCAGCACTTTCTTGATTAAGGTTAACTTCTAGATTTTTATATAAAGGTTTCAAACATCTTACTATGACGTTTGCGGCTTTCGTATTTTCATCCGACTGCTGCATATTCATAGAAGCATTCATAATCTGGTATTCAAAATCAGGAAAACTTGACCACACACTAAAGACTTTGATGAGTAAATCATCTAGCTCATATCCTTTAATATTTATCCAATCTTGATTAGTAAAATCAAAGGGGTGATAAAGCGTAGAAAACAAGACAATTTTAGCACGTAGAGGATTTGTATAATTCATTATTTCCATTTTTAATGCAAATGAATCAACGCAGGCTTTAATTTGATTAGAGTTAAAGCCTGCTCTAGGCTTTGATTGCTGTTTTTGTTCCGAATTATTGACTGAACTACCTACAGTATTTGTTTGTACGTTTAATGAAGCAGTTTTTCCAGAAGTTTGTGAGGCTGATCTTCCAGAGGTGAGAGGCGCGGTTTTTCCAGAGGTAACTGAAGCCGCTCTTTGAGCTTCAGGATATAACGGCATCAGGGTACTGTAAATTACTTTAGCAATTAAGGCATACTCTTGGGGCTTATTGAGCGTTTTTACAACATTGTATAAAGAAATTTTGAGACTTTCTAAAGAAGGATTTTTAGATCGAAGTTCTTTAATTAAATCTTCAAATCTAAAAAAATCTAGTTTATTTTTATCATTTTCCCATACTTTTATACAAGCACAAACAATTACCTTTTTAATCCGCAAGGAATTCTCATGTTGCTCTAAGTCTGTAGCCACTTTTTGTAATAAAGAATTATT